>NZ_CP012882.1:1500000-1741042 GCF_002224265.1 Vibrio vulnificus NBRC 15645 = ATCC 27562 | reverse complement strand
GTCATGTCGAACTGCGAGATAGTACCCACAGTAGGCGACGTTTATTCGAGAACTTAATGCTGCTTGACAAAGTTTAAACTTAAACAGATAAAGACGAGCCAGAAGATAGCCAGTAGTAATTCCAAACCAGTTTGTCATCATTCGGATGTCGAAAACGTGCGATGGCTTAAAAACAGTTGCGATAGCTCATCGAGTGACACAATAAAAAGCAACAAGACTAGAAGTCGAATTGCAAATATGTCATTGGATATGGCTTTGCACATTGAAGGGAAAGCGAGAACAGCCATGTAAGCGATTAAAAAGCTTAATGTGGAAATGAAGAGCACGGCTCCCACACAATATAGTATTCAAATTGTTCGTAACATGGTTTCCATTCACTACTTTTCCATAGTGAAAGTGAAACTGTCATGATGCAAACGACAAATAATCCTAATTTTCTCATGTCTCTATCGATGGGTACAAAGCCTAAGTATCGTTTTACATAGTAAAGTGCGCGCCAAATTCTGTATTGCCATACCGATTGCAATTGAAACTGGCGGCACCAATCACCCCATACATTTGGCTCAGGGCCAAAAGCAAAATAATGGCAATGCTCCCAGAGGCTATGTGATGTATTTCATTGTTTTCTCGTAGCACTCATCAACAGGAGAAAGCCAACCGAGCCGTGGCGACATTCACCAACTGCCAAGCGCCAATATGGCTAACAAGATACCTGCAGACTCAAACTCTGCACCAAAGAGCATCATGACTTCTTGTGAATAAAAGTACAAGCAATGACTGGAATGAGAGAAAGAGAAATATTGAGTCCGGAAAGCGTTGGTGCTTAGTTTTTTCAGTTTTTCATCTCTCCTTGCTGATTAAGAGGCAAACATTGGAGCGACATAAAATTCACGCTGATCAGCACAAATCCAATGAGCAGCGAAGTCCTTTGAGCTGCAGCCAATAAACCCAGATCGCTGTCAGTTAGATAGAATCCCGCGATGATCAAACTGCCCCACTGGATCACGTTGGTAAAGATATTGCCAATCCAAACCTGTTTGCACTGTCGGTTAATTCCGCATTATGGCAACGGGTAAGGCCACAGTGGATATTGACCTGAACGAAGCCATTGGCATCGTTGATATCAATGCAACCATAGGGCTGAAAGTAGCAGAGCCAGCAACATGCTTATCAGACTAATGATCTCAAAGAAATGCAATATCGTAATGAACAAGACTAGAAAGCAGCTCACACCCATCTGCAAAGCAAATATCGCAGGAGAACATGCGTATCGCTTGTAAGCATAGCTATTGAGTTGTGCTAACACGATAAGTGGAATGGTGAGTGAAAACAAGCGAAGAGGCTAGAGTATGTTTACATTGATGAGTGATGCGCCAAAGGTAAATTGAACGATGAAGGCAAAATGCACAGAGAAAAAGAGAAGCCAAACTTCTTTGCACTGAGATGGTATAGTTTTCGCTCTGTTGCTGTATCGAATTCTGACTGAAAGCGATGGCATTGTATTTCACCAATGAAACATGAATCCAAGCTGACTGACGATAGCAACGAAGGAGACCAAATTAAAAAGATAGAAAAATTGTCCGCGACCGTGGCATCTGAGAACCTGCAACAGCAATCGTGAGTATAAACGCAAACAAGGCCGATAAAATTCGCATGATCCCTGTCTGTACCCCAATTGAAACGAGTTTTTTTCTCATGGGACAAACCAGACAATTTTTGATTAAGCGCGCTGAGCATAAAATGATTCTCAAATATATAGGCTGCTGAGCGCCAATCTTGTTTTTCTTCACTGTAGGTGTTTTCATATCACTACAGTACTGTTGGAATGAATGGTATCGAAGTGTCTACGCAGTGGATGATCTGTTTTGCCATTTCTTGCGGACGGGTACTGGCTAGGATGGTAATCCAGATCTTTTGTTGCGCCGATTTTGCGAATGACCATAGGACGAGTCAGTTTAGCCGCTTCGAGAATCGTAAGAGGCATCCCTTCCCATGCTGCTGTGTGTAAATAGATGTCCGCATTGCGAAGGCGTTCTACCACTTCTGTTCTTGCAACATACCAGTGACTTCGATACCTTTGTCACGCAACTGCTGTTCTAACGAAGGCGTCCCCGCCTCCTATCCAAGTAATGTTCAGCTGAATAGCAGAGTTATGCTGCAAGATATGTTCAGCAACTTGACAAAGAAATTGGGATCTTTTTGTTTCGCCACTCGCCCTAAGGCTACAAGGTTTATCTTTTCGCCTCGTGGAACACTGTTGCCGGCGTTAGATGGTAGGTGACGTAGTTATTCAGTAACTCCGCTTTTTTGGCTCCCAACGAAATGGCTAAATCGCATTCACGCTGGCTGCATCCAGCAATCGAGTAAATTTCTTAATGCGAATCCCTTCGAGTATTCGATAGAATTTTTGTGCATATACCGAATGTCTTCTCGTTCAAACGCGTAACAATGCGGGTATAGATAAGTTTTGCATTGCCACAGTCAAAAATCGCCCAAGAAATCCCGCCTTGCTGGAGTGGAGAGTGGATCACCTCCGGCTGGAGTTGTTTGATACGTTGATTGGCACTCAAGAAAAATTGAACCAGATACCATCAATGAAGGTGGAAGATTGAAATTGGTTGTTACCGTTTTCTTTCGTAGAATCTTCTTCACGGGCTCGGGCAAAAAGGTGATGCTCAATAGGTTCATTCCTTGATGAATAAACGTAGCTATAAAGTGCAGTTTGTACACCACGCCAAATGCTTCTGTAATATGCAGTACTTTTTTCATTTTGACTCGTCCCTGGTGTCTTTAACCATTTGTTCTTAAATTGAGCTCTTCTTCCTCTGAATATAAATGACGTAGAGTGTAGTCGTACATGTAAAATAGCTTTGAAAAGTCGTAATTGTTTTTGAAATGACTATAGATATTTGAATACCACTTGTTTTTGCTTCATTACTGTTTTTTAAATAAAGCCATCAACGTTGAGAATTTAGCGATGTCACTATCTAATTTATTAAGATGTTCGCACTTTATTAGCATCACTTCTGTTTTCTTGTTTTTGAAAAGATAAAACTTCCTTGTTATCAATGTCACTTTTAATGACGTCAATACCAAAATTTTTATTTAATTCATTATCGAACCAATTCGCGAAGTAATTAAGGTTAATATAATGTCGAAACAAAACTCGACATGTTGATAATCCTCTCCATGTCTCGATGAATGGAATCGTTCTTTTTTCCTTCGATAAACTGAATATGAAGGTCTTGGAAAAAACGAAAGAACAGTGGCAATCGGATCTCGAACAAGCGTAACGATTTTTAGATGATTTCGATTCTGAAAAGTCGTTTTCTATGATTCAGGATAACGCGGTACATCGTCCGATTTTTAAAATCAAAGAACTTTTTGACGTCCTGACGATTGTGATACATTTGAAACTTTCATGATCGTCAAATGTATGAATGTGATAGCTAGGTATATTGTAGTCACTCAACGTATGCTCAATAGAAGAAGATCCGACTTTTCCCATTTGGTACACCAAGACGAAATTATCGGATTTGAGCTCTTTATTTTTCTCAAACTGTCTATTCAATGAGTATTTCATAGTTCCATTCCATAGATTATAACGTGCGATTGAGCACAGGTTTGATGAATGATTTTTGATTAATAAAATAATATTAATAAGAATGGTATTTCTTTAATTTATATACCCTTCCTACTTGAAACTGCAGCGGTGTTGGCTGCAACTCCAAGTTGTTTGGGTATATAAATAATATTTGAAAATAATTTTTATGGGTTGGTATTGAAATTTTGACGGTTAATCATCCTTGGATGAATAGTCCATCATAAGCTTTATAATAACTGTCTCTAAATTTCTCAATGGTAAATTCCTTGCAACGTGAAATGGAATATTTACTCGCTACACTATAATTCTCATTACTGTCGCAAACTTGAATTATTTTATTCGCCAGTTCTTCACTGTTAGAAACTTCAAATAAATAACTAGCGTTGCCGATGACATCATCCAATCCTGGAACATTCGAGCTCAATACAGGCAAACCTGCCGCCATGGCTTCTACAGCCGCCAACCCAAATCCTTCAATGAGGGAAGACTGTACATAGAGATCCATTTGCTCTAAGAAAGTAGGGATATCGGTGACGACACCATGAAAAAACACTCGATTCGTGATATCTAACTGCTGAGCGAGAGATTCCAGCGCCTCTCGCTTTTGGCCATCGCCAGCTAGGTGTAACTGGTATTGTGTTGGGAGTAGGGCGACGGCTCTAATCAGCGCTTCATGATCTTTATGCTCATGCAGTCGACCCACCATGCCTATTTTGATTTGAGCCGGATGTTTGATGCCTGTTCTCGCGGACATCGAAAAGCATGACAGATCAACGCCATTGTTAATGACTTTGTATTTCTGACGAAAATTCGGCATGAACTTGATCAACTCTTCCTGCACCTTCTCGCTAATACTGACGGTAAGATCGTGGCTTAGATACAAGAGATACTCCATAAACTTAAATGCCGGATAGTCGCGTCTTCTATTGCTTGAACTGTGTTCTGTCTGCAGCTTTTTCTTACCTAAGGCAAGCAGTGCAAGATAGATCGACGGATAAAGATGCCCATGAACAATGTCTGGCCAGCGAAACAAAGCCCATTTTTCCTTAAAGGTGAGTGTTTGCCATACATAACACTCAATGCCATGATGACTGAGCGTTTCGAGATAATCATTTTCGTGGCAAAGCACCAGAATCTTTATGTCGTACTTAGCCTCTTCGCCAGTAACGAGGTCGACCAAAAACTTCTGCGCGCCACCATTTTTAGATAGATCATTGATAATATGTAAAATTCTCATGATGCTTCGTTCTTTATCTCAAGTTAATAAGCGTATTTTTGGACATAGTGGGCTTCCTCTTGTGGTGTTGTTGCTTGAGAAATAACAACGCCAAATGAAGGAATATCGTGCTGACGTTGTTTCGACAGCGCCGTTTTAGCCAAAGCGACTTTGGTAGAGTCTGAGCGAATGACGGTAATCAATCCTTGAGCCAACTGGCCAAGAATCAATGCATCGCTGACGGAAAGCAGTGGAGGAGTATCAATAATGATGCGATCGTATTTTTCCTGTAGTGTGTTTAGGAGATTTTGGAATCGCTTTGACGACAGCAATTCTTGTGGATTTGGCGGAAGCAGACCCGCGGTTAAGACGTCGAGATTCGCTTCTTCGATTCGAACGATGCACTCTTCTAAAGGTGTGTTCATAGTCAGGATGTTGCTTAAACCCGGAACTTGTGCGGGAATATTGAAACGTTTTTCTAGCGAAGGTCGGCGTAAATCGCAATCGATCAAAAGTACACGTTCTAAGTTTGAGAAGGTCGATGCGATGTTGATACAAGTGGCGGTTTTCCCTTCTTCAGGTATGGCTGACGTAAAGACCAAGACTTTTTGCTTACTGTTCACCAGACGTAACAGTAGCGAGGTTCGGATGGAGCGACACGCTTCGCTAAACACGCGATTTTGAGGATCAAGATAGGCTTGGAAACTGACGCCTGGTTTACGTAATTTGCGACTGCGAACGTAAGGTATGGTACCAATACAGCTTAAACCGAGTTTGTTCTCAACATCTTCGGGTGTACGGATCACGTCTTTAATCATATCTAAGATGATGGCTGCGGCAGATGAGAAAAACAGCGCAAACACCGCACAGATGATGACGAGTTTTAGTCGTTGCGGAGCAATAGGGAAAAGTGGTTCGAGAGCTTTGTCTGTAAAACGAGCATTGACGTTACGAAAATCACTGGTCGCCGTGGTCTCTTTTTCGCGGTTTACAAACGCTTTGAGCAGTTCTCGATTACTTTCAACATCTCGTTTGAGTTTCTCATATTCCGCTTTTTTTCCGCCCACTAATTGGATTTCGGCCTTCTTGTTGCTCATTTCTCGACGAATGCTGTTTTCAAAGCTCTGAGCTACTTTGAGATCCTGTTGTTTGCTCAGCACCATTTCCATGATCAACTGTTGCGAACGCGCTTGGATATTTTGTAATTGGGCTTTTGCTTGAATCATTTTGTCGTGTTTAGGGCCATAACGCTGTGAAAGTTCACCCACTAATTTCTCTGCGTTACTCTCCAGCATTTTGAGTTCGCGTATTTGGGCTTGATTAGCGAACTCATCGATCGAAAGCAGGCTATCGAGGTTTTGTGCGGATTTTCGCAGCAGAAGATCACTTAGGGTTTGTGCTTGAATTCTCTTTTCTATCGCAATGTTGAGTTTTTTACTCAGCTCTTCCAATTCATTCGCGTAAATATCATCGATGCCATTGATGTCGACGAGGCCTTCTGTGGTGAGAAATTGTTGTAGTGCTTGTTCTGACTTGTGTAGTTTGTCTTCCAATTGTCTGGCATTACTGTCCAGCCAATTGGTTGCATTTTGCGTTACTGCCAGTTTCGCCTCAAAGTTGGAATCAATATAGGCTTGACCGATGGCATTGGCGATTTCTGCTGCGAGTTTCGGATCGGCGGAGCGGAAACTGACTTTGACCAACTGAGTGTTGCGTATCGGATCAATATCAACTCTGTTTTTGTAGCTTTGTAACGCTTCATAATAGGAAGAGTGATACTCATTGGTTTCCGTTGGGTTCGGTGAAACATTCAACAGATCTTGTATCAAAGGAACGGACTTAAGCTCATTAAGCTTTGTTTTGAGCGAGCTTGACCCCGTAAAGTGTGGATGATTGGTAAGATCAAATTGTTGGATGATCTTGTCAGCGATGTGGTTAGATTGGAGTATCGCTATTTGTGTCTGAAAGTACTCTTTTTTGGTGGTATCTAGACCATAGACTTCCTCGATCGATAATGCGTTGCGCTGCTCTTCCTGAATTAAAATGGTGGCCGTCGCTTGGTAAATCGATGGTTTTGAATAGATAAACCAAGTTGCGGCTAACGTAATCACCAAAGAAAGGGTGACAATACTAAACCAATGCTTTCTGAGGACCTTTAGATAACTTCCAAATTGGAACAATTCTTTATTACCGATGTAATAACGGTTTGTTTGATTTTCATTCATTGCAGTGTATCCGTTCACTCTAGAAGAAGCTCTGTTCAATTACGACAATATCGCCAGGAGACACTTTCTGGCTTAGTGAGACTTTTTTTATGGTTTCGCCATTTTGGCTTTGTGTGAGATGAATATTGCTACGAGAGGCTCTGTCTGTTAGCCCTCCGGCAATGGCAATGGCTTTTTCAATGGTCAATCCAGGTTGATATTCAAAACTACCGGGACGCCTTACTTCGCCATTAACATAAAAGGCGCGGAACTTATTAATCGAGACCATGACTTTGGGGTTCACTAAATAGTCCCCTTTTAGCTTTTGCTCGATCTCTTCTTTTAGTTCTTTAGGGGTTTTCCCTTTTACCAGCACTCGGCCTAAATAGGGGTAGTCAATTTGGCCATCGGAGGTGAGTAAAATATTGGGAATCGATAAGTCATCCTCGCCATACACCAAAATGGATATCGAATCGCCACTATTTAGTTGGTAGCCCGCGTCGGATATTGATGCAGAGACATAGGGTGCCAGAATCAGACTTAACCCTAGTAGCACCTTGAGTAAAAATTTCATGTTTGCTCCATGCTTATAACGACAGCCTAGCGGTCACTGTCCAAATGTGTTGATCAAAGCTGTATCCAGACCAGTTGGATGTTTTGTCTTGGTACTGCCAAGCCGCGTCAATTCTCGCCCAGCGCCGGAATTGGTATTGGGCTTCTGCGCTAAGCTGAAACCGCTCTTCCTTTCGTAGTACGCCACTTTGGTAGGAGCCAGTGTAATCGTCTTGTTGATAGAGTCCTTTTAGGGACGTGACGAAATAACTGTTCCATGCTTGGTCAAGCTGAAGTGAGTAGCGAGTTTGTAGGTTGTAGTCACCGTCTTGTTCTGGATTGACCGCGGCTTGCGTGGTTAACAAAGTCCAGATCGTATGCTCTTGAGGTTGCCAACTGAGGCCAATATCCCAACTGAGTCCTTCGAATGTAGCGCGTTGCTTGTCATCAAACTCCTTGATCTGATAGCCGAGCTTGGCGGTGCCTTTGGTTTTACCGGTTATTTCCCAACTAACACCGGTATAAACAAAAGTACTGGTTCCATCGCGTGAGGCAACGGATTCTCGTTCATGTAAATACTCAGTGAGGTGAAGCTGGGAGCCGACTAACCAATACGTTTCAGGGCGCAGACGATAGTAGAACTCACTATGGAGAGACGGGGTTCTAAAATCGCTGTATTTGGTTGCTGTCAGAGTGCTGGTGCCGTTTTCATATTTGGTAAACGTTTTGTCTAAATAGTTAAGGCCAAACTCTAGCCTTCCTTGCGAACCAATAGCACCAAACACATAGTTACTTTTCAACTGATTCGATTGAAATGTGATGAGCTCTGGAAGTGCTAAGGATATTTGTTCACCTTCGGTCAGACCTTCTCCACGCGTTTCGTGACCCAAGCGGAACTGGTAATCCAAAACCAAACGATTACGATGATTAAAAGTAAAATAATTGGTTGTTTGAAACTTGTGGTCTAAATAGTCATTCTGCTCATCTGAAGAACGGCCAAAATCTGCAACATAAATAAAATCCGCTTTGTACTGATTTCGGTCAATCCTTGCCAATAGGGCGGGTTTTACACCTATCGTGGAGACATGAGAGGATTCAGCTTCTTGCTTGGCGATATTGTCATCAAATCGATAGTAAGTATGAAGTGTCGGGATAAACTCAATGCCGGATTCGGTCGTAAACGCAAGTGGCTCGACCGCACCCACCCAAACGGGTAACAAACCTAAGGCAAATCCGGTATAGCGTTTCATCGTCATTCCTTTTACTAAGTATTGGCTGTATGGCTTAGTAAGCATTAGAACCAGTAAAGCCTTTAAACACGGTGAGAAAGATGATTTTGATGTCCATCCAAATTGACCAACGATGGATGTAGTCCAAGTCGAACTCAACGCGCTTTTCCATTTTGTCTAGGGTGTCGGTTTCGCCACGATAACCGTTGATTTGCGCCCATCCTGTGATGCCTGGTTTTACCTTATGGCGAAGCATGTAGCGATCAACGATCTGGCGATATTCTTCGTTGTGCGAAACCGCATGAGGACGAGGGCCAACAATGGACATGGTTCCTTGAAGTACGTTAATGAACTGGGGCAGCTCATCGAGTGACGTACGGCGCAGAAAACCGCCAAATGGTGTAATCCGAGGGTCATTTTTTGTTGCTTGTTTTACGTCAGAGCCTTGCTCCATGGTCGTCATGGAACGAAATTTCCATACGCGAATTTTGCGTCCATCTAGACCATATCGATCTTGCTTAAAAATCACGGGACCGCGAGATGTGCACTTGATACCAATGGCGATTGCAATGAGGATTGGTGAAATTAACAGCAGTATTAGGCTGGAAAAAACGATATCTTCAAAACGCTTAAGCCATGATGAAAAACCGGCAAACGGAGTGTCAAAGACGCTGAGAGTTTGGACTTGCCCAATCTGATCCCAACGAGAGTGAAGCAGATTGTAAGTAAAGAAATCAGGAATGAGATAGGTGTTTGCGGTGGTGTCTGAAAACTGGTGTAGAAACTTGGCGATACGTTCGTTAGCGTGCATTGGCATCGCAATATAGACGTAATCGACTTCGCCATTTTTCGCTTTGCTCAATGCGTCTGCAACATTGCCTTTGATCGGATAGTCTGCATTGCTCTCGTCTCGCTCGACGGTTCTTTCATCATAGAAACCTTGAAAGATCACGCCGTGCTCAGTGTGATTTTTTAGTTCATTGGCCAAGGTGATGCCATGCGGTGTTTGGCCAACAATGATAGCGGTACGTGTGTTTAGTCCCAAGCGACGGAGGTAAGATAAAGTCGAGCGAAAAAGTATCCTCCAGCACATGAGTAGAATCGGTGTAATAAGTAACCAAGGGGTTACAATATCTTCGTTGTAGGTATCCAGAGTTTTGGTGAAGAAGTGAATGGCAATTTGCAGCAAACTTGTTGCTAGCCACGCTGCGCAGGCCAAGGTGAGCTGTTGTCGAATCGAACTGGTACGCCATGAGCGATACAGCTGCGCGCTTTCGGCAAAGAGAATAAAGATGAGCCCTGAGACGATTGCTAACATCAGGTAGTCTTTTGGAATGGCAGCCAAATGATAAAGTGTCAGCAAGGCCATAAAGCCGATGATGATCGTTAGATCTGCCAAGCGATACAGAAAAGAAAATTCAGTCTCATGTGAGCGAATCAATCCTTTGTTATTCATAATGTCATTCCGTCAAATTTGGCACGCTACCGCCCTTGAGTGTCGTTTCTCAATGTCGTGCTAACAGTTCAATGTGATGGTGTCTGTTGTTTGATATGACGCAATTTGCCTCGCGAAATATCAACAACAGTTGCAAGGAAGTGTAAGAATTTGAGTGAGTTTGGTTAGTGGAATTAAGAATGAAATTTCGACCTTCGGTTAATAGACCTAAATCATAAAAATCTAATACCTAAAATCGAGAAAACGAGAAAAGTGTTAGTTATTGCGGAATGAGAAAAACTATAGTGCAAGATGCTAGCGGAGAATAATCAGTAGAAAGTGTCAGAAATACAAAGAAATGTCGGTATAGCATAAAAAACAAAAAAGCCTCTTATCTAGGAAGAGGCCTTTAAAGACATGAAGATTAAAATAGTATTAACGCTCTACGCCTTTTTCATTAAATAGGCGCTTGCACGCACGGCCATCGCTGTGGAATAGGTGGCAGCGATGAGCTGGGATACCAATTTCTAAGCGATCGCCAGAATCCACGTCCAACGTATCTGGTTGGCGGTAGATTACATCCGCATCGGCACTCTCTAGGTTGAGGTAGACTTGCGTTTCATTACCCAGCTTCTCGACGATCATCACTTCACCATCGATCACTGCGTCGCCTTGTGCAGAGGAGACTAGGTGCTCAGGACGTACTCCCAGAGACATGCGATCACCTTTGTTGACGGTTGTTCCATCCACAGGGACCCAGAAAGTCACGCCGTTTGATAGCTTAACTTGAACGCGTTCGCTCTCTACATCCACGATTTGCACACTCATAAAGTTCATTTTTGGCGAACCAATGAAGCCAGCAACAAAACGATTTTCAGGGTAATGGTACAGCTCTAGGGGTTTACCAACTTGAGAGACAAAACCGCCATCGAGTACCACGATTTTGTCAGCCATGGTCATTGCTTCGACTTGGTCGTGCGTAACGTAAATCATGGTACAGCCAAGTTGACGTTGCAGTTTGGTAATCTGGGCACGCATTTGCACGCGTAGAGCTGCGTCTAGGTTAGACAAGGGTTCGTCGAGTAGGAACACTTTTGGCTGTGAAACAAGGGTACGACCAATTGCCACGCGTTGACGCTGACCACCCGAAAGGGCTTTTGGCAGACGCTCGAGTAGGTGGCCAAGTTGTAGGATTTCAGCGGCTTGCTCTACGCGTTTGTCGATCTCTTTTTTGTCTGCTTTCGCTAACTTAAGGCCGAATGACATGTTGTCATAGAGATTTAGGTGCGGATAAAGTGCATAAGACTGGAAAACCATGCCTACGCCACGTTTCGATGGCTCTACATCATTCATACGCTCTTCACCGATATAAAGATCGCCAGAGGTGATGTCTTCTAACCCTGCAATACAACGAAGCAATGTCGATTTACCACAACCCGATGGACCGACAAATACTACGAATTCGCCTTCGTTGATCTCAAGATCAACGTTTTTAGAAATCAATACGTCGCCATACGCTTTACAAACATTTTTTAACGTGACACTCGCCATTTAGCTCGTCCTCGATCAATTTTTTTATAATTCACTGTCCATCATTATATGAATTATGGAGCCGGACAGTAACAGTAGGAATCGGTAAGTTAAGCAACAGTAAGAAAACAGGGCGGCACTTTAAAAATGGAGTTCCTATATTAAAGTGCCACCCATCATAGCCAAATACGAGTTTTCTCCCCCACATTCATCAAGATGTCTCCCCCGTGAATAACAAACTACCACTAACATCTTAACTAATGACATTCCACTCGTATGGCAATGAAAACCAGCAAAAACAGTGACCAAGTTGGCCTGCTGGGAAAGGGTTCTTACCATCCACTCTTGGATGGGTGCAGTTTCTTCGATATAGCACTTGCCTACATCCTCCTACGGCAATTAATTGTAGGGGGAGTAGAAAAGGAGGAGGGCGGGCTACGCCTCTTCCCCCAGAGTGGGCAAATATCACAATAATCGCGTCATTAAATGTGAATTCGATCGCATCGAGTGCCGTTTTTGTGATTTTGCTCTCTTACCTCTGACGATGTAGATCACGAAAATACGCCATAATATCTGGGGCGTAGAGGATAGGAGGATGAGACAGAGCAGGTTTTTTCAGATGATATACGTCGAAATACGGCTCATCCTCTGTGGAGTAGCCCTACATCAAAATATAAAAAGGATACGAACATGAAAAATGCTCTAAGCGCTGTCGCACTAGGTACTCTTGTTGCACTGGGTTCTTTCGGTGCACACGCTGCCATTGAAGAAGGACAACTGACTATCTGGATCAACGGTGACAAAGGTTACAATGGTCTAGCAGAAGTAGGCAAAAAGTTTGAAGCAGACACAGGTATTAAAGTGACGGTTGCTCACCCAGATGCGCTGCAAGATAAATTCCCACAAACGGCAGCAACGGGTGACGGTCCTGATATCGTATTCTGGGCGCATGACCGTTTCGGTGGTTACGCAGAAGCGGGTCTGTTGGCTGAAATCAAACCTTCTAAACAAGTTCAAGAAGGCATTGTGGATTTCGCATGGGACGCAGTGAAGTACGATGGCAAGATCATCGGCTACCCAATCGCGGTAGAGTCTCTATCTCTTATCTACAATAAAGATATCGTTCCAAACCCACCAAAGAGCTGGGAAGAAGTGGAAGCGCTAAACGCGAAACTGAAGAAAGAAGGCAAATCTGCCATCATGTGGAACCTAAAAGAACCGTACTTCACATGGCCACTAATGGCAGCTGATGGTGGTTACGCGTTCAAATACACTTCTGAAGGTTACGACGTTAAGGACGCAGGCATCGCGAAAGATGGCGTGAAAGACGCAATGAACTTCGTTAAATCGCTGGTTGAGAAAGGCATCATTTCTCCAGACATGGATTACTCAGTCTCTGAATCTGCATTTAACCAAGGCAAGACGGCGATGACCATCAACGGTCCTTGGGCGTGGGGCAACATTGAGAAGTCTGGTATCAACTACGGTGTGACTACACTGCCTAAGTTCAATGGTCAATCTTCTAAGCCTTTCGTTGGCGTTCTTACTGCGGGCATCTCAACGGCATCACCAAACAAAGACCTAGCGGTAGAGTTCATTGAGAACTACCTACTGACAAATGATGGCCTACGTATGGTGAACAACGATAAGCCGCTAGGTGCTGTTGCACTGAACTCGTTCCAACGTGAGCTTGATGCAGATGCTCGTATTGCGGCGACAATGGACAACGCAATGAACGGCGAAATCATGCCAAATATCCCACAAATGAATGCATTCTGGGGTGCGGCGAAAAACGCGATCGTTAACGTAGTGGATGGTCGTCAAACTGTGGATGCTGCTCTGGCTGACGCAGAAAAACAAATGACAAAATAATGTAACTTTTTAAGGAGGGGGTAACTCCTCCTTACTTTTCTTTCTTTTTATATATATCGCTAGCAGGTTCCCTATGCAGTCAGTTCAAGGTACAGATGCTATGACAGCTCCAGCAGCCAGCCTGCCGGGCAGCAAAAAAGTGTTTATTAAATGGGCGCTTCTTGGCACGGTCGGTCTTATTAATGGTTATGCAACGATTCTAATGTATTCTCGCGGTGAGGTTGCTTTTGCAATGTTGACCGTGATTCTTACCGCATTGGCGTTGTATGTGTTTGGTAGTAAAAAAACTTACGCTCATCGCTACATTTATCCGGGTATTGCCGGGATGATTTTGTTCATCCTCTTCCCTTTGGCATACACCGTTGGTCTTGCGTTTACCAACTACAGCGCTAAAAACCAGCTTTCTCTCGATCGTGCACAAAGCGTGCTTTTGGACCGTACTTTCCAAAGTGGTGAAAGCTATCCGTTTACGCTGTATAAAACCGATTCTGGTCACCGTATTGTCATTAAAGATGGCGACGTCCTACTGTCGACACCTGAGTTTGTTCTTGGCAGCGCCATCAGCGATCTAGACCTTTCTCCAGTGGATGCGGTGACAGGCACAGAAGAGCCGATTAAGACTATTGTTAGCAACCGTACTGCACTGAGCAGCATCGATTTGCACTTTGCTAATGGTGATGACATCCGCATGAGTGGCTTACGCAAGTTTGCTGGTGTGGTGCCGCTTTACACCATGCAAGCGGATGGTGAAACGCTGAAGAACAATCAGACTGGCGAACTGCTCAAGCCGAATATGGACGTGGGTTTTTACCAAGCGATGGATGAAGCAGGCAACTTTGTTGGCAACACCGTCTCTCCAGGTTTTGTGGTGCAAATTGGTACCGATAACTTTGAACGTGTTTGGAAAGATGACGGCATCAAAGAGCCATTCATCAGTATCTTTATCTGGACAGTGGTTTTCTCAATTCTCACCGTAGTGCTCACTCTCATGATTGGCTTGGTGCTGGCGAGTGTCGTGCAATGGGAAGAGCTAAAAGGCCGTGCTATTTATCGTGTATTGCTGATTTTGCCTTATGCGGTTCCTGCGTTTATCTCAATATTGATCTTTAAAGGTCTGTTTAACCAAAGCTTTGGTGAGATCAACATGGTGCTAAAGGCGCTGTTTGGCATCAGCCCGAGTTGGTTCTCTGATCCCATCATGGCAAAAAGCATGGTGCTGATTGTGAACACTTGGCTTGGCTTCCCTTACATGATGATCCTTTGTATGGGTCTATTGAAAGCGATTCCAGAAGACTTGTACGAAGCCTCGGCGATTGATGGCGCCAATTTCGTGCAAAACTTCACTCGTGTGACGTTGCCGCTGATGATTAAGCCGTTGACTCCACTGCTCATTGCAAGCTTTGCATTTAACTTCAACAACTTCGTCATGATCCAGTTGTTGACGCAAGGTGGTCCAAACATGATTGGTACTTCAGAGCCTGCGGGTTACACCGACTTGTTGGTGAGCTACACCTACCGCATCGCGTTTGAAGGCGGCGGCGGCCAAGACTTCGGTTTGGCAAGTGCTATCGCAACACTGATTTTCCTACTGGTTGGCGCGCTGGCTCTACTTAACCTGCGTTTCACAAAGCTGTCTCAGAACTAAAGGTAAGGAGCATACAACATGGCAATGGTACAAGGTAAATCACTTAAATACCGCGTATGGGCAACCCATATTGCGTTGTGGACCTTCTTATCGATGATCATCTTCCCTTTGTTGATGATCGTGGCAATCTCGTTCCGTGAGGGTAACTTCGCGACAGGTAGCTTAATTCCAGATAACCCGTCATTGGAGCACTGGAAGCTGGCTCTTGGTTTCTCCGTGACGAATGCAGATGGCTCTGTTACGCCACCGCCATTCCCAGTTCTCACTTGGTTATGGAACTCGGTAAAAGTCGCAGGTATTACATCGATTCTGATTGTTGCGCTTTCAACGACGTCGGCTTACGCATTTGCTCGTCTACGCTTTAAAGGTAAGGAGACTATCCTAAAAGCGATGATGATTTTCCAAATGTTCCCGGCAGTATTGGCGCTAGTGGCCCTTTATGCTTTGTTTGACAAACTTGGCCAGTATATTCCATTCCTTGGTTTGAATACGCACGGTGGTTTGATCTTCTCTTACCTTGGCGGTATCGCACTGCATGTTTGGACGATTAAGGGCTACTTTGAGACCATCGATAATTCGTTAGAAGAAGCTGCAGCATTGGATGGCGCTACGCCATGGCAGGCATTCCGCTTAGTACTTCTACCTTTGTCTGTGCCGATTCTTGCGGTGGTCTTCATTCTGTCGTTTATCGGTGTAGTAGGCGAAGTTCCTGTGGCATCTTTGCTACTTTCTGATGTAAACTCTTATACATTAGCGGTTGGTATGCAGCAGTATCTCTACCCTCAAAACTATCTGTGGGGTGACTTTGCAGCAGCAGCGGTGCTTTCAGCGTTGCCAATTACCATCGTATTCTTACTTGCACAACGCTGGTTAGTAGGTGGTTTGACTGCCGGTGGTGTTAAAGGTTAATCCCTTCTTGCGATTAACTTAAGGATAAGAATAAGAGCGACCGTATCAGGTCGCTCGTTTTATTACTTTTTATTACCCATTTGGTTTGGCCGCCGATCTAGTAATAGAAAGTATCATGGCGTTACGCATAGCTGGCTGTTAGCTTTGTTCCTTACGATTATCACTAACAGTGTTTGTAACCAATTGCCTGAGTTTGTCCTCAGGCTTTTTTGTATCTGATGTTTTTGTCTTGATAGTATGTACAAAGGACGCAAGCAGAGTAACCATTCCTACTTTAGTCGCATAGTTGAGATGAGATCTGATGCGTATCAGTTCACAGAAATAGTTGTAGAATGCTAAACAGGTCGGATAAGGTTCTGATCTAGCTCAAAACTCTTTACTCGAAGGTGCGCAGCCAAGGTACTGAAGGAGGGTGTACAAGCTTTCTTGTTGCAGAGCGACTCGACGGAAAAGATCGGCAAACGTCACGTCACCACCAAAACAGGTTTGGATATAGTGATTGATTTCGTCACTGGCGTATCCTTCCACATACATGGTGCGCACCCACTGATATTCGACCGACTTGAGATTCGCCAGTGTGCTTTCACTTAATGTGGTTTCCCTTAGTTTCAATGTGTTGTCTCATGCTCAGTTTCGTTGAGCGATTAAAACAAACCAAAATGACGCTTTTATGACGTTTTGATGTTGGAATGATGTCGAAACAGACGAGCGTGAGTCCTTAGCTTAGGTCACACGCTCGATGGTAGGGTGAACTATTTGAGGTATTTGACGTGCGCTTCCATCTCTTCACCGATTTCTTTACGCATATTCATCAAGCGAATCGCAGATTGCTCGAGGGCTTTATCTTCGTCGGTTTCAGGAATCCATTTCTGAATGGGTGTGGGTTGGCCATTTTCATCAACAGCGACCATGATAACAATGCAATGTGTGGTGAGTCGGTTTTTGAGATCTTTGGGATCGCTGGCCTGCACATCAATGGCAATGTGCATCGAGGTTGTCCCTGTGTAAATCACCTTGGCGCTGACTTCAACCAAGTTACCTACATGTATCGGTGCGACGAAACGAATGCCACCCGCGTAGGCTGTAATACAGTACTTGCCACTCCACGCAGCAGAGCAGGCATAGGCGGCTAAGTCGATCCACTTCATTACAGCGCCGCCATGGACCTTTCCACCAAAATTCACATCCCCAGGTTCTGCGAGAAAGCGCAGAGTAATATTGCGTTGACCACGACTCATATGCCAATCCTTAACATGTCATTATTGTGTTTATTTGATAACAAAAATGTTACTTGTTAGCAATGAGTTTAGCGTATAGACGCCAAGGCGCGCTTGTTACGCATGACAAGGAATTATGAAATGGTGGCGGAGGTGACTTCCGACTGAACCATGGCTGTTTTTTTGCGAGGTTTCAGTTGCGAAAGAATCACACCGAAGATCACCAATAACCCACCAACAAAGTGGTAAAGGTGTACCTGCTCTCCCAGCATACTGGTCGCTAAAGCCACTGCGACGACCGGAAGCAAATTCATGAACATTGCGCTTGATTCTGCGCCAATGCTGTCGATGGCTTTGACCCACATCCAAGGTGCAAGAATGGAGGCCGCGACGCCCGCATAAAAGATCAAAGGCAGAGCTTCTGCACTAGGTAGCAACTGCTCGCTGGTCAGCCATAATGGTGTCAGCATCGCAACGGCAAACAGACCTTGCATGTAAATCAGCGTCCAATTGGAGAACGGCATTTTCCAGCGTTTCAATAACACGCAGTAGGCGGCATAGACAATCGCGGCAAGCACCATCAGTCCATCCCCTTGTGTGACAGGTTGTTCAATAAAGAAGGCCACATCACCTTGGCCAAGCATGTAGGCCAAGCCAAACAGTGAAATGGCGCCGCCGATAAGGCTAAGAGCAGACACTCGTTTGCCTAAAAGAGGCACACTGAGAAAGACGCTGATCAAAGGGACCAATGAGGTGATCAGCGACATGTTCGACGCGCTGGTGGTTAAGCCTGCGTAGTAACCTAAAGATTGGTTTAACACCATGCCTAACGTTGCCAAAAAAGCGAGTTTGCTGAGATAGGGTTTTATCTGCTGCCATTGGCGGATCACATGAGGTAGGCAAAATGGGGTGAGAATCGCCATGGCCACAAACCAACGATAAAAACTCATCGCACTCGGCTCAATAGCCGATGCTGCCAACTTATTAACAATGGAGTTGCCGCCCCAAATAAGAACAGTAAAAAGTGGAAGCAGATAAACCATGAGAACTTACTCGCAGAATGACAGTTGTCAGATAGTTTGTCAGGTCGTTATAATTACAAGTATCTCTTAAAAGACATTGCGCGTGATAGGAAGACAAGTTTGAAAAAGTCCCCTCGACATCTTCATCCCTCGTTATCAATCGATACTCCACCATCTGATGTGTTTATGAATTTCGAAGAATTTCTCTCGAATACAGAAACACGGGAACACAGCCACACTTGGGGTCAGGTTCAATTGATCAGTGGTGGAATCTTAGAAATGGAAGCGCAAGGAACCCGCTTTTTAGCGCCGCCTCACCTGGCGATTTGGGTACCACCCGGTATTATGCACCGCAGTTTCAATCGACGACCATTGGAGTATTGTTCACTCAATATTGCCAAACAGCTGACGGATAAATTTCCCGCCAAAACGTGTCTTATTCAGGTCACCCCGATCGTGTCGGCCATTATCGATGATTTTCGTCTGCGCGATATTAACGTGGCGACCGAAGAGTCGGATAAGCGATTGGTGCAAGTTCTGCTCGATCAACTGGCAACCAAAGAAACCCAACACCATTTTCTACCGTCATCCGATCACAAGTACTTAGCGCCTATTTTGGCTCATGTAGAAGAGAATCCAACGGATACGACGAGCTTGTCAGAATGGGCAGAAAAAGTGCATACCACGGAGCGAACATTAGCCAGACACTGTCAGAGTGAACTTGGGATGAGCTTTACTGAGTGGCGTTTACGCGTGCGTTATCTGTACTCGATGGAGTTATTGCGCAAGGGGCAGACGGTGAAGGAAGTGGCATTGACGCTGGGCTATAACCAAGCCAGTCCTTTTATCAGCATGTTTAAAAAATACTCCGGGCAAACCCCGGAGCAATATAAAAACCGCCTGTTATAACTGGGTGATCACGTAGTCGAGACCGCCCACGATTGCGGCAACTTGTGCATCATCACACTCTTGTGCGGTCACTTTCGGGCTATCTGGGTACACCTCTGTCGTGGTGCCAAATTGGCAACGAGCCACGCCACCACATAAACCTAGCTGCACCATTGGGTAGTGAATGACACCGTGTTGAATGACCGGAGAACCGATGATTTCACCATTCTCATCGGCAGGGGCGATATGCGTGACACGCGATACCGATTCAATCACCGCAGCTTGGAACTCTGGCTGAGGATTTTCAGTATCCGCAACGGTGTAAAAGCCGTCTGGGATCATCCCTTCGATATAGTCGATGCCATCACGAGCAGCGAGCGCGGGGCGGAACTCGCTCTCATCGGTGTCTGTGGTTTCGTGCAGATCAAAATGAACCAAAATCGGGCCTAGAGTGGCGACTAAGCGCATCAGGTTTGCTGACTCTTCGGCGGGGCTCTGTGCGTAAAACGAACGGTTAGGATCAACTGCATTTGGGTTCCAGCGATTGATGGTTTCGTAACCCCAAGGACTGATACAAGGTGTACAAACCAAGTTGAAGTAAGGTTCGTATCGGGTGGCTTCGGTCGCCATAAACTTGAGAGCGCCATGCACACCACTGGTTTCGTAACCGTGCACGCCACCTGTGATCAATACGGTTGGTTTATTCTCATCCCAAGCTTTGGTTTTTAAGCAGTAAAGCGGATAGCGGGCGGGATCGTAGGAGAGGGCGCCGTACTGTTCAAGCTCAAACTCTTCGGCCAAAGCAAGAATCTTAGGGACAACTTCAAGCTGATATTCACGCTTTATGTTGGTTTGCTGTCGCCATGCGAGGCGTTCCTCATCTCCCCATTTTTGTCCTGCAATGCCAATTGGATATGTTGAATGCGTTTTCATTGAGTTCCCTATTGAGGCTGAGCGGTAGATGTACGCAAGGTTAGATCGAGTTCCCTTGAGATACAACCGCAATACGAGGCTTACTCAATTTTTTGCACAATATTCACTTGGCGACACCGAAGAGCGCTGTTACATTTTGAAATAATTCGAGTTTATTTATGAGAAATCAATTATGGCTGGAGCAAGTCTATTAACGCTTTTGGATGATATTGCAACGGTGTTAGATGATGTCGCGGTGATGTCGAAAGTCGCCGCAAAGAAAACCGCTGGTGTATTAGGGGATGACCTGGCGCTAAATGCTCAACAAGTGTCGGGTGTGGCGGCAGAAAGAGAAATTCCGGTCGTCTGGGCGGTCGCGAAAGGGTCGTTCAAAAATAAATGCATTTTGGTTCCGGCAGCGCTGCTTATCAGTGCCTTTATTCCTTGGCTCATCATGCCTTTGTTGCTATTGGGTGGTCTGTTCCTGTGCTTTGAAGGTGCGGAGAAGGTACTGGAAAAGTTGTTTCACTCTTCTCATCAAACCGAAAGCAGCAGTGCAGAGCCAGCAATAGAGGACATTGAGCAATACGAAAAACAAAAGATTGCAGGCGCCATTCGTACTGATTTCATTTTGTCAGCAGAAATCATCGTCATTGCGTTAGGTACTGTGCAGGGGCAAAGTACCATGACACAAGTGTTGGTTGTGAGTTTGATTGCGTTGGTCATGACCATTGGTGTGTATGGTTTGGTGGCTGGCATTGTTAAGTTGGATGACCTTGGTTTCTATCTCGAGAGAAAATCGCAAGGCAAAGGAGCACTCAATAGCATGGGCCAAGCTCTGATCCGATTTGCGCCAAAACTGATGAAAGTACTAACGGTCGTCGGCACTGCGGCGATGTTTTTGGTGGGCGGCGGCATTGTTGTGCACAACGTCCCTGCGGTTCATCATTGGATTGAACCTATCATCATGAATTTATCGGACCTATCATTTGTCAGCGCCATCGTTCCTACCTTACTAAATGGGTTAGTCGGATTGCTCGCTGGGTTACTGGTTGTTGCTGTGTGGAGCTTAGTAGCAAAACTGCGTTCTTCGCAAGCCACCCATTAAACATCGGAGACTTCACAGACTCGATTGCGGCCTTTGTGTTTCGCGAGATACAAGGCCGCGTCTGCTCTTTTCATTAGCGCATCCCAGTCGTCTCCGGGGATCAACTGCGCCACACCAAAGCTCGCCGTCCATGTCTCTCTTTGTTTCGGCGCAAACCGCGTTTCAGCAATTTTCTGCCGGAGTTTCTCGGCAACCAAAACCGCACTGTCAATCGGTGTGTCAGGAAGCACCACGAGAAACTCTTCGCCGCCAATACGAAACGATATATCTTGTTTACGCAACTGACTCGTGAGTAGCTGGCCAATGCCTGAAAGAGTTTGGTCTCCCACTTGGTGGCCATATTGGTCATTGATGCGCTTGAAGTGATCAAGATCGAGAATAATGATGGATAGCTCAGCGCCTAAGCGGCTTGCTCGAGAGAGTTCTCTGGGAATCATCTCCTCCATTGCTCTGCGGTTGTAAATATTGGTTAAGGTGTCTCTGAGAGAGGTTTGGTAGATATTGGTAATCAGCCGCGCATTGATCATCCAAGGGAAGGTGAAGCCCAGCGTCAGGATCAACCCGATAAGGGCGAGGAAAGAGAGCTGATGAACGCTACTGGCAAACATAAAATCCACGATCTGTGAGCTCATGTAAGTCACATAGGTTCGAAACAGCATCCAGAGTGCCAACGTCACAAAGGCCGCGAGTAGCAGCCCAATGGCTAAGGGGTTGTCTTGAGCACTTCCTTGCCGGACGACGTAAGCGGAGAGTGAGCAGCAAAGCGCGATATACAGACTTACCGCGATGATCCGTACATTGGTGGAAACGGTTATCTGAGAAAAGTAGACCAGTGAGACGACCAGTACTGGCAGAAAGAAAAAGGCAATATGTGAGGCGAGCGGAGGAGCGGAACGAAAGCGCTGTAAGCTATAGACTATCAGGGTGAACCCTAAGCAAATCGTGCTATTGGCGAATACTTTAGATAACCAAAGTGAGGTACTGTTACCAAAACTCAAGGTAAAAAAACCGATGGCAATAGCGAAAACCGCAGCGGCTAAGGTTACCAGGCCATGAACATTTTTCTGGATCGATTGCAGCATCAAAATACCGAATCCGTATGTGACACAGATCAGTACCGTGACAATAGACAAGGTTTTAATGTCCAGGTCCAATTCCATAAGCGGCCATTTATCAATTAACTATCATAAGTCTCCATTTAGCTTAGATGACGAATGGCAAAACTTAGAAAAAATGCCGCTGTTTTCAGCGGCATTTTGTTATTTGCTTTCACAACAAGGCGATTTAGGGTTACTTAACCTTCCACTCCATGCTTTCACCAGCGCGAATTGGCACCACAATATCACCACCAAATGGCATTGAAGCAGGAACAGGCCATGCGTCTTTTACCAACGTGATCGTGTCTTGGTTACGAGGCAAGCCGTAAAAATCTGGGCCGTTATGGCTGGCAAACGCTTCGAGATTTTCCAACTTGCCCGCTTGCTCAAACACTTCTGCATACAGTTCCACAGCGGCGTGAGCCGTGTAAGAGCCCGCGCAACCACAAGCGGATTCTTTTGCGCCTTTGGCGTGTGGCGCAGAGTCTGTGCCCAAAAAGAACTTCTTGTTGCCACTCGTCGCAGCAGAGATCAACGCAAGCTGGTGGGTGTTGCGCTTAAGAATTGGCAAGCAGTAGAAGTGGGGCTTGATGCCGCCCACTAACATGTGATTGCGGTTGTACAACAGGTGATGAGCGGTAATGGTTGCTGCAACGTTTTCATTGGCATTTTTCACAAACACAACCGCATCTGAGGTGGTGATGTGTTCGAGGACAATTTTCAAATCAGGGAAGTCTTGAACAATCGGCGTCAAAACATTGTCTAAAAAGGTTTTCTCGCGATCAAAGATGTCCACATCGTGCGTGGTCACTTCTCCGTGTACCAGCAACAACATGCCCACTTCTTGCATGGCTTGAAGGACAGGATAAATTTTCTTCACATCCGTCACGCCAGAGTCGGAGTTAGTTGTTGCACCCGCTGGGTACAGTTTTGCTGCGACTACAGCACCACTGGCCTTGGCTTTGCGTACTTCATCCGCTGTGGTGTTGTCAGTCAAATACAGTGACATAAGCGGAGAAAATTGTTCCGTTTGGTTATGTGCTTGAATGCGATCGCGGTAGGCAAGCGCCATTTCAGTCGTGGTGACGGGTGGGACAGTGTTTGGCATGATGAGTGCGCGGCCATTGTAACGGCTGATATCGCGAACGGTATCTGCCAAAACTTCGCCATCGCGCAAGTGTACGTGCCAATCATCAGGACGAGTAATAGTAAGTGTTGTCATTGTTGCTCCCACCATAGAAAAAAAATCCAAAAGGAGCCTAAACAAGAGAAAGCAAACGCTTCCGTTTAGGCGACAGGATGATATAGGAAAGTGCTGTCTATTTCACTTGCTTTTTCCGCTTCGCTCTCGAGGCGCTGTATTTTTGCTCTTAAAGGCTCAGTTTTGTTGCTATCTGAGAAATGGTGAGAATAGTGAGGTTCAGGTTTTCTCTGTGCTTTCAAACGACTATCATGGCAAATCACTAATAATAATCATCAAGGAAGCGTTCATGTCGTCAGCCACATTACAACAGATTAATGTTTATCCAGTGAAATCCGTTGGAGGAATCGCTTTAACGTCCGCTTGGGTAGAAAAACAAGGGCTTGCTTTCGATCGCCGATTTATGGTCGCGACCGCGCTAGGTGACATGGTCACTGCGCGTAAATATCCTCAAATGGTGACGATACGCTCCGCTTTGGTTGCTGATGGGATTGTTTTTACGTACCCAGACAAACCCGCCCTGATGCTGAAGTATCAAGACTTCAAGCGACAAGAAACACCGGCGCAAGTGTGGAAAGACAATTTCACCGCTTACACCACTACTGATGAAGCGGACGATTGGTTTAGCGATATCCTGGGGATCCGCGTTGAGCTGCTGTTCTCTGGGGAGCAATCGAATCGAGTCCGTGAGAAGCTCGGACACAATGTCAGTTTTGCGGATGGTTACCCACTGTTAGTCATTAGCGATGCGTCACTAAAAGAACTCAATCGACGCAGCCCGGAAACGCATTCGATGGATCAGTTTCGCACCAACCTAGTGGTGAGCAACTGCGAAGCATTTGCCGAAGATGGATGGAAAAAAATTCGCATTGGTGAGGTGATATTTGAAGCGGTGAAGCCCTGTGAGCGCTGTATTCTCACCACGGTCGATGTAGAGAAAGGGCAGTTTCGCGCCAATAAAGAACCACTGAACACCCTATTGACGTTTCGCGCCAATGAGCAAGGTGGCGTCTTTTTCGGACAAAATTTAGTGGCACTGAACGAAGGGATGATCCAAGTGGGAGACCGAGTTGAGGTGTTGGAAGTGAAAGGGAAAGAAGTCTATCCGGACAGTGCTTGTCACGACATTCGCCTTGCCTGCGTCGAAAAAGAGACCATTGCACGGGATTTCGTCACGTTTTGGCTCGAACCAGAACACGGGCAGCTACCTGCGTATTTGCCAGGGCAGCATTTGCCAGTAGAAATCACCGTTGATGGTGATACCGTCTCACGTCGTTATACCTTATCGTCGAGCCCTTCTCGGCCAGGAAGGTACGCCATTTCCGTCAAACGTATTGACGGTGGACGAGTGTCAAATTGGCTGATTGATCATCTTGAGGTAGGTGATGAGCTGTTTGCACAATCCCCACAAGGGCAGTTCCATATTCAAGAGAACAAACATCAACCTTTGCTGCTGCTCTCCGCGGGTAGCGGCGTAACGCCAATGTTGTCGATGTTACGCTATCTTGCGGATCATGATCTTGTTGAGGATGTGGTGTTCTATCACCAATGTCGTTCCGTTGAAGATATCCCCTGTAAAGAGGAGCTTGATGCGCTGAAATCACGCTATCCTGGGCTCACGGTTAAAATCTCGCTCACTCAAGCACCGATCGATTGGTTTGGTCTCAAAGGGCGCTTGAGTTTATCGCATCTTAAACAGATCAAGGAGGTGGAATCTCGTCAGGTTTTTGTGTGCGGCCCCGATGGCTTTATGCAAAAAGCGAAGAATCTATTGCTGAAAAAAGGGCTGCCTGAAAGCCATTATCATCAAGAAGCGTTTGGTGTTTCGACGTCGCCTAACAGTGAGCGCAAAACGGTTGAGCTGGAATTTAATGGTGAGACGTTTACGGCTGATAATCAGCAAACCTTACTGGAACACGTTGAAAATCATGGTTTGACGATCGCGCATAGCTGTCGAGCCGGTTTTTGTGGGGCGTGCAAGGTGAACGTCATCAGTGGGCAAGTGCATCAGCCTGAGGTTCCTGCGTTGACTGAGCAAGAGAAACGCGAGGGCAAAGCGCTAGCATGTTGTTGCGTGCCTCTAACGGATGTTCGTTTTCAATCTCTGTAGCGACGCTTAGATTAAGTAAGTCAGAAACAATGACCTCGCTTAAAGCGAGGTCATTGTTTTATCTCGATTTCAGAGCTCATTTCTCATTGAGCTTGGTCAATCCTAAACTCGATTAATCGTAGATAGTAGGAATAGGTTGGCGTTTGTGTTGCGTGGCTTTGTAAATACTCACTAGACGTGCACTGACGGCTTCAGAGACGGGTTTGCCTTCCAAGAAATCATCAATCTGTTCGTAGGTCAGATTAAGCGCATCTTCATCGGCTTTTTGTGGTGCCAGCTCTTCTAGGTCTGCCGTTGGTACCTTTTTAACCAAAAGTTCCGGTGCTCCAAGTGTTTCTGCGACAAGACGAACCTGACGTTTACTCAAACCAAACAGTGGAGCTAAGTCACAAGCCCCGTCACCGAACTTAGTGTAAAAACCCGTGATGTTTTCTGCAGAATGGTCGGTACCGAGTACCAGGCCACCCACATAACCAGCAATTTCATACTGAGCCACCATGCGAGCGCGTGCTTTGACGTTACCTTTAACGAAGTCGACTTTGGCTGCGTCTTGTGGGATAAGACCAGTCCCCTCTAACGCAACATGAGAAGCTGCATGTAAGCCATCGACACCGGCTTTAATGTTGACGGAAACAGAATGCGTTGGTTGGATAAACGATAGAGCAAGTTGCGCTTCGTCTTCGTCTTTTTGTTCGCCATAGGGCAAACGCACTGCGACAAACTGATAGTCATTGCTGTTTGATTCTTGGTTGAGTTGATCCACAGCAACCTGAGCGAGACGGCCACAAGTGGTTGAATCGACGCCACCGCTGATACCAAGGACAAGCGATTTACAACCAGATTCAACCAGCTTCTTTTTGATGAAAGCGACACGACGCTCAATTTCGAAATGCGGATCAATGGCTGGAAGCACACGCATTTCATCGCGGATGAGTTGTTCCATTTAGGGTTCCTTTTCCTGCAAGCTAAACTAGCCTAAGTGGCGACAAAGGCACAAATATCAAGGCTAGTATTACAAAATAACTATGACTGGTAGTATCATACCCGATTCGTTTTATTAGAAAACTCTCTAACCCGAGTAAATACCGTTTATGTTGAAAATCGCCGTCTTTGGCAGTGCTTTTAATCCTCCTAGCCTTGGTCACCTGAGTGTGATTGAATCACTTTCCCACTTTGATTTGGTTCTTCTTGAACCTTCCATTGCACATGCATGGGGCAAAGAGATGCTTGACTACGCAGTTCGTTGTGAGCTTCTGGACGCATTTATCCAAGATCTCACGCTGTCGACAGCGAAGCGTTCCAACATTGAGCAAGAGTTATACCAGCCAGGTGAAAGTGTCACGACGTACGCCTTGCTAACACGAATTCAAGAAATCTACCCCGAGGCCGATATAACCTTTGTGATTGGCCCTGATAACTTTTTCAAGTTCGCCAATTTTTATCAAGCGGAAGAGATCACTCAGAAATGGGC
This sequence comes from Vibrio vulnificus NBRC 15645 = ATCC 27562, assembly GCF_002224265.1. Lineage (NCBI taxonomy): Bacteria > Pseudomonadati > Pseudomonadota > Gammaproteobacteria > Vibrionales > Vibrionaceae > Vibrio > Vibrio vulnificus. Next base: position 1,713,820 of record NZ_CP012882.1, on the reverse strand, counting down.
GGTTATGGCTTGTCCGGAAAAAGTGCAGATTAGAAGTACAGATATACGTCATGCGATCGATTGTGGGGACGATTTGGCGGAATTAACCACACCATCCGTAAGAAAATTATTGATAGAACGGCAGTTATATAAGACAATTCCGTAGTTTAGAGAGGTCTGATGAGTATGCTAAAAAGAACGTTCCTATGTTGCATTGTATCGATGTTGTTTGCCAAGCAAGCAGCAGCGTCTTGTGCATTGCTGGAAGAGCGTTCAATTATGCTGCAAGACAGTGCCATGGAAATTTGCACGTCACTCGAAGATAAAATCAATTTCTTGAAAAACAATGCGATGGTTTGGCTTAATGATGACAAGCAAGAAACACAAGAAGATTACTGGGGTGAATGGGCGTTAAAGCCAAAAGATAACCCGGTCTTGACGCAAAACCTCTCTGATAAGCATTTTGGTCTGGGTTTCTGGTTGCCGGAAGAGTATGAAAACCAAGTGGCGAGTATGACAACCGAAGAGTGGCTACGAAGTCATGGTTTAATGTTCAGCATTGGCTTGGGCGATAAAAAATCCGGTGAACCGAGAATGCGCTTTGATTATCGCTGGCATGAAACTTCTGAAGCCGACGTGATGATGCAAATAGAAGTGCCTTTCTAATCTCAACAACAGAAGCTCTTTGTAAGAATCTCAATAAAAACGCCAGCAAACTGCTGGCGTTTTTATTGAGATTGAGTGTGGCGGTGGTTTTCCTCGCAGAGGAGCGTTCCACTTCTTTTACAACGTCTTGCCTAATAACATCTTGCAGATCACGTTGCATTGTTGTTCATCGCCGCTAAACAGTTCGCTGACCACTTGTTCTTTTTTTCCACCGGAAAGCATGCGCTTTTGTGCCTCGCGAACCAGTAGTGCCATATGCCACTCTTTATCAAGCTCATGTGACTGAGGGGACCAACGACTCAACTGTTTACACAGTTTAGATGCTTCGAACAGAGGACGGATTTGTGTCGCTTCACGTTTGAGTACCGCGAGCAGTTCAAGTTGTTCTTCTGAGCGAGGAGCAATCTCAGCCAGTTTGTTAAAAATTGCTGAAGATAAAGCCGAGAGCGTGACGTATCCAGCGCTGTACGGAAACGTTTCTCGAACTCTTACAGAAATATCCAGAGTATCGAGCTGTGTACCCGGAAACAGAGAGATGGAACACAAGCTGTTTTGTGGAATCCAAAATGACTGGTTCGGTTGCAGGCAAAACTCTTGTTTTCCCATTTTAATGAGCGCCAATCCTGAACGTACAAGCAACCACTTGTGCTTCAATGAACGCTTTCTTGCCATCGCAGTTAAATGGCTGAAAGACTCACGTTTAAATTCAATGGCGTAGTTCATGTTGGGTACCTCAAATCATGGGGCGCTAAGGTTACCTTTTAGCGTGAGAAATGCCAACCTCAAAAAACAGGGAACGAACTAAGGCACTATTTGTCATATTTGTGAGTTGACTGGTATGACCTTAGAGAAACAACGGCTAAGGTAGCTGCGAGCGTTGCCAACAATGCGTAGAATGTGCCAGTTTTTTTTAATACGACAAGAATAATGACAGACAACATTGACCCATATTTAGAAATTCGTCCTTATAACGACGAAGAGATTTCTGCAGCACTCGACCGTTTAGTGCAAGATGATGAATTCATTAGCGCTATTTTGCAGCACCGCTATGCCAATAGTTCGTCTTGGTTTAGAGGTTTAGTGGCGCCATTTCTGAAGTTCTATCTGAAAAGAAAATGGAACAAGCTTGATTCCGTTGAAGCAATACAGTTAGTTGTAAAGAAGTATCTAGAACAGACGCTGAAGACAACCACTGATGGCGTGAATTACACCGGGTTAGAAAAGCTGGATAAAGACAGCGCCTATTTGTTTATCTGCAACCACCGTGACATTGCGATGGACCCTGCTTTGGTGAACTATGGTTTGTTTAAGCATGGCCATAAAACGGTGCGCATTGCGATTGGTGACAACCTACTGAAAAAGCCTTGTGCCACTGAGCTGATGAAGCTGAACAAGAGTTTTATTGTCAAACGTTCCGTCAAAGCGCCACGCGAAATGATGAAAGTGCTGGGTCAGTTGTCGTCTTATATCAAGCATTCCCTTGATACGGGCAATTCCATTTGGATTGCACAAAAAGAGGGCCGAGCGAAGGATGGTAATGATTTCACCGATCCTGCGATTTTGAAAATGTTTCATGTCGAAGGGCGCAAGCAGAAAATCGATTTTGCTGAATACATGAAGTCATTGAGAATTGTGCCAGTGTCGATTTCTTATGAGAACGATCCCTGCGATATCGCAAAAGCGAGAGAGCTGTACGAAAAGGCGACCAATGGCCGTTATGAAAAAGGTGAGTTTGAAGACATCGAAAGCATAATTCAGGGCATCGTTGGATACAAAGGGCGTGTTCAAGTGGCCTTTGGTGATGTCATCGTGGATGACTTTGCTACACCAGAAGCATTAGCCGAAGAGATCGACCGTCAGATACATGAACATTACCATCTATTCCCCATCAATAAGTTGGCGGCAGGTTTGGAAGATGACTCGATTACCGACGCGGTGCGAGCTTCGCTTACAGAGAAGCTTCTGCAGCTGCCTGAAGGCGCGCAGAAGTACTTAGTGGCGAGTTATGCTAACCCTTGTAATAACAAGTAGCATAAGCGCCTAAAACAAAAGCCAGCATCACTTCACACTGCTGGCTTTTGTCTATCAACGGGATGTCAAAGAGGGAAAGCACGTGGCTTTATCTCGCCACCGCGCCCCCTAAGTCAAGTTCACTTGGCCACTTGCTGATACGATTTCCTCCGAGGAAAATATGGCCTTTGACGGTCATTTTGTCTGGGAATTCTGTCAGTGCAGAGCCGCCTATGTATAAATTGCCTTCCACTACCAGATTCTCAGGCAGAGCTTTGATGGGGGTGCGAATGACACTCAAGTCTCCTTTCACACGTAAGCCAAATGGCAGCTTTTCTAACGGCGTATCGGTGAGATTCAAATATCCCCCAAGCGTGATGCCAGCGGGCCAGTTTTTAATTTGAGACCCCAATAGGTTGGCGTACCCTTTGATGGAGGTGCCTGGATAGACCATTGCGAGTTGACTGTTACTTGCCTCTAGACTGCCTTCGATTGAGAGATCTTTCGGCAAGTTCTTTATTGTGGTGCTACCAATATTGAGATTGCCTTTGACCGTTAGGCCATCTGGAAGTGAGCTGTAAGGCTTATTACGCAAATCCAGATTGCCGTAGTTATCGAGATGATTCAGAATTTGATAGTAGTCGAGAGGAACCGCCATGGTAACCGTGGAAAAGAAAAGGGCCAGTGATGTGACGAAAAGTGTGTTCATCGCGATGTCCATTTGGGGTGAATCTTGTGCTCTAGGCCATAAAGCCTATCTCATCGCATTGTAGCGTACTAATAGAAGTTGGAGAGAGTGTATGCGTCAAAATTGGGTAACAGGTATCACTGCGATTCGTGGTTTGGCTACGCTGATGTTGTTGCTGTTTAGCTCTGTGCCTGCGGTAGCAAAAACGGTATCGACAGGGGACAAGGTCGTGGCCGTGGTGGCAGCAGAAACGCCAGCACGCTTACGGGTGTGTTATTACCAAGATCAAGCGTATTCCATTGGTGCGGTATTGAATGTTGAAGGTGTGTTGCTTGAGTGTGTTGCGGAAAAGAGTTTTGAAACCAACGGTGCACTGAAGTGGCAGCAGATCAAAATAAAAGACGAGCCTAAATCGTAGGCTCGTCTAAGAATAACGTTAGGGATTAACGTGATAAAGAGCGGCTTTTCAGTTCAAAAATCAGTTTCTCTGCACTCACTTCGAATTTAAAGCGAGCAGTGAGCTCAGTGGCGTCATCAGTCAGCTCTGTGGTGTTGTATTCCACATTTTCGTTTACTGCTTTCGCCAGCTCTAGATACTTGGCAAATTCCGCTTGTAGCAACTCTTTTGAACCAGCGTAAATTGTCACGTCTGCAACGTCATCGCCTTCTTTGATGATAAAGCCAATTTCACCAGCGCAACCACACGCTTCACATACTTGGGTTTCTTCGTGTTCAATGCTCATAACGAATCCTCACTTAAAAAAGGGATTATACTCAACTCGTTTTTTTTTCAATAGAAATAAATGGAACAACTTGGATAAAAAAATATCGGTATGCTATGTTGTTTGTTGAGAGGGTTAAGCAGAGATAACTTTAGATTTTGTTAATGGACGATGTGATCCGAGTCAATAATTTACCGGATTTCACCTTTTACTTACTTAGTAATCACAGTGAGTGAGTTGCACCTAGCAGGATTTTATAAGAGTATCTCGAGATAAATTATTTTTACATAATCTATCGCTATCAATCGGTTCAAAATGCAGATGTAAATATTAAACTAATGTCATTTAATGGTATTAATTTAGTTGCATATTCTGAAATTTTGTTTTGCTTGACGACATGCATCTGCAAACCTGGTTTACAGTATTTCGTAATAAAAAGTAGGCTTGTTTATTTCGAAAAAGGGTGTTTTCTGGCAACCTATTGAGAACGATTTTCATTCTGACCTCAGACTTTGAGTTAGATGGATTTACAAAGAGAAGAGCTAAAATATGCCAAAGCGTAGTAAAGAAGATACCGAAATCACTATCCAGAAAATTATGGATGCCGTTGTTGATCAGTTGCTTAGGCTCGGTTACGACAAAATGTCGTACACGACGTTGAGCCAACAGACAGGTGTTTCACGTACCGGTATAAGTCATCATTTCCCTAAGAAAACGGACTTTACCGCTGCACTAGACGGTCGAATTTTTAAACTGTTCGTTGAGCACCTTGAATTCAATAAAGGTCTAAACGAGTTTTCTCAAAGCTGGGTTGTTGCGTTGGAAGATGAAGAGTTCCGTGCCATCCTGCGTCTGCTTTTCCACCATATTGTAACGGCTGAGCGTGCGCACGAGTTTGCGGCAAACGGTATCGACCGTCTCTACAAAATGACGGAAAGCCAGTTTGGTGAAGAGAGTAAAAAAGAGCTCGAGTGGCTGTTTGGTAAGTCTCTTGTCCGTATTAGTCAATAATGACCAATATTCCATAAATAAAGCTCCCATTTTGGGAGCTTTATTTTTATAGGGCGCGAACGATGGCGATTTTCATCGCTCAAACGCGCTAGGCGGCAGGCTGGACTAGCGGGAAGCCCAGAGTAGGGTGACGGCCAATCAACGCTTTATAGCCGTATACCGAGTCAATAATTTCTGGAGTCAGAGCCTCTTCTGGACTGGCATCAACCACAATCTCACCACGATGTAGGATCACCATGCGGTCTGCATATTGAGCCGCCAGATTAAGATCATGCAATACCACAATGACGCACGCTTGTTGCTCTTTGGCAAACTGTTTCGCCACTCGCAGAGTATTGTGCTGGTGGGCCAGATCGAGCGCAGAGGTTGGCTCATCCAGCATCAAGATTTTTTGATCGCCACTTTGATCGAGCTGAGTTAATACTCGCGCAAAATGAAGGCGCTGCTTCTCTCCGCCAGATAGGGCAGGATATAAGCTGTCTGCCAGATGGACGACGTCCGTTATGGCCATGTATTTCTCAGCGATGGCTTTCACTTCAGCTTGGGATAACGCCAGAGGGATCGCACCTAATTCGACCACTTCTCGCGCTAGAAAAGGAAAGGTGAGTGAACTGCTTTGTGGCAACAAACCCAAGTGACGAGAAAGCTCTGCGCTGCGCCAGCTTTTGGCGGCTTTACCAAAATATTCGATGGATTGTGAGGAAGCTATCTCACCGCTCAACAACTTGAGCAGGCTACTTTTTCCTGCGCCGTTTGGGCCAAGTAATGCCACCACTTCACCAGCGCAAAATGCCACATCGATCTGTTTGAGCACCTGGCGAGAGGCGAACTGCAATGAGAGATTTTGCCCTCGAAGTACAACAGGCTTTTTCATACAATTCGTCCTTTCTGCTGGAAGAGAAGATAAATAAAGAAAGGTGCGCCGATAGCGGCAGTGACGATGCCCACAGGCAACTCAGCAGGTGCGACGGCAACTCTTGCCACCATGTCAGCAAAGGTCAGCAGTAACGCGCCTAGCAACGCTGAGAGCGGAATTAATTTGCGATGGTCTGGCCCTGCAAGCATACGACCAAGATGCGGGATAACCAGACCGATAAAACCAATCGCCCCACAAATACTGACCGTCACCCCAACGCCAATGGCTGAAAGTGCAATCAAACCTCTTTTGAGGCGTTGTACTTCAATGCCTAGATGACGAGCTTCAGATTCCCCCAAAAGTAGTGCATTCAGCGCCATGGCTTTACGAGCAAAGTAGACATAAAGGGCTAATAAGGTCAAAGCCGCCAAAGCAATGGATCCCCAGTTTGCTGCCGCGAGTGAGCCCATTGACCACAAAGAGAGGTCACGCAGTGTTTGATCATCGGCAAGGAAGTTGAGATAGCCAATCGCTGCACCGGAAATGGCACTAATCGCGACGCCCGCTAAGAGCATGATGGTGACCGAGGTCCCAAATTTTCCGGCCCCCATTTTGTAGACCAAGGCCGTCGCCAGCGCACCACCAAGGAAGCTGGCAATGGGCAATACCGCTAAATTCATGATCGAGCTAGACAACATTGCCACTTGAGAAAGGGCGACAATCGCAACTGCTCCACCTAATGCCGCACCAGCTGAGACGCCAATGATGCCCGGTTCGGCCAATGGATTTCGAAACAAACCCTGCATCACGACACCACAAAGCGCGAGAATTGCCCCCACCAACATGCAAAGTAGTGTGCGGGGAAGGCGAATTTCTTGGATGACCACATCAATATGCGGTGCAAGGTCACCTAAGCGCAGCAAGCTGCGCAAGGTATCGGCACCACTAATGTTCATCGGCCCTACGGTCACCGAAGAGATAGCCGTTAAGCTCAGCGTCACTAAAAGCACCGTGACGCAGATGGAAAGAGGGATATGACGTAACATGATGAAAAATTACTGCGTATAAAGTAACTGGTTAAGTCGTTTGGCTTCTGCAAGGCTCTTTAAACCCAAACCGCCAACTAAAGCGGCGCCATCTATAGCCATGATCTGTTTATTTTGTCCGGCAGGCGTAGCGGCCAAAAGAGGCATCATTTTGATGATGGCGTCAGGGCCGCCCAGCTTTTCGAAACTGCGGCCACTGACTAAAATCACATCTGGCTGCATTTCTACCATCGACTCGCTTGAAAGAGGCTTGTAGGCGGTAATCTTATCGGCGGCGGGGTTAATGGCGCCTGCCAAACGGATGATGGCATCAGGTGTTGTATCCGTGCCGGCCACGTTTGCTGCGCGTCCTTCGTGAATCAGCAAAAACAGCACTTTCTTTTTCTGCTCTGTCGGTTGATTCGCCTTTAAACTTTGCACTTGCTGATCAACTAGAGACTTCAACTGCTGTGCTTCTTGTGATTTGTTTAGAATGGCGGCAATCTGGTCGATGCGCGCTTTTAGCCCGTCCACATTGGCTTGTGTGTTCACCACTTCAATATCGACGCCAGTGGACTTGAGTTGTTGCAATACGGGGGCTGGTCCCATTTCATCAGAGCCAATCAATTTTGTTGGCGATAGCGCCAATAAGCCTTCGGCCGACAAGCGACGGTGATAACCGATTTTGGGAAGTGGCTGACCTTCGGGTAGCTGACTTGTTACATCAACAGCGACAAGGGATTGTTCGGCGTGCAAAGCCAAAATTAGCTCGGTAACGGCGCTGCCAGCACTAATGATTCGTTCTTGCGCAGCCTGTAAAGGCAAACTAAGGGGGGTGCTTAGAAGGGCAACGCTGAGCCCTAAAATCATGGTTTTTTTCATTCCTGAATCTCTTATTGTGGTTGATCGGTGAGGAGCTGAGTGGCTTTAATGCCTTTTTCTTGCAAGAAAGCTAATAGGGTGACCAAGTGTTGAATGTCTGCCGTTTTATCAGCGCCGATGACAACGGGTTTGTCCGAATTTTTGGTCTCTTCCGTTAAGGCCAAAGTGAAGTTTTGCCAGTCGAGATAGCGTTGACCATTGATTGCCCAATGTGGTTCTTCCGCTAAGATGTTGATGGTGAGCGATTGTTTATCCACTGGAGATACCGCTTTTGAATCGCTGCTGGGTAAACTGACATCGATAGATTCCAGTTTCACTGCCGCTGTTAACATTAAAAACACCATCACAATGAAAATGATGTCGAGTAACGGTGTTAAGTCTGGGGTTAATCCTGAGTCTTGATGACTTTGAGGCACTTTAATCATGGACGGTAACCTGCAGCTTGTTTTGCTCTGAAATATGCTTGCCCGGTGATACATGTTGAAGTGACACCCCCTCCAGCCAGAGGTTGACGTAGTTTAAGCTATGCTCCAGTTTGGACATGACGCGATCCGCCCATAGGCCGAGCAATTGCGCGCTGGCAATTGCAGGAAGCGCAATCAAAAGCCCGGCTGCGGTGGTTCTCATCGCCAGCCCTAAGCCTTCCGCAAGATCATTGGGGGTGATGTTGCCACTGGACGCCGCCACGCCTTTAAACATCTCGATAAGACCAAGAACGGTCCCCAATAAGCCGAGCAGTGGGCTGATCACGCCAATGAGTGTCAGCAGACGTAAACCGGAATGAAGTTGGTGACGTTTTTCCTGTAACCACATCCCTGCGGCATCTTCGCGTAACGATTTAGCAAAGTCGTGATGTGCTAAAAGCATGGCAACCCCGCGGTAGAGCAACGGGCGTTTGTTTGATAGAGCTTGTGCGAGTTGCTCAATCTGTTGGCTATTCGTCGGCGAAATCGTGCTGAGTTGACGGCGTATGGCACTTTTGCCGACGCCGATACTTAAAACGACCTGAATCAAGCGTTCGATGACGATCATCACCGTCACCGCGGAACAGAAAATTAGCGGCCAAGTCATTAGGCCAAGTTGGTTTTGCAGTTCTAGTAGTTGTTGCATGGTTAGTCCAAAGAAAATCGAACGGGAACTCTTACTCGAGAAGGCATTTTTTGGCCATTCTCTGCGTGAGGGGTAAATTTCCACTGCTGAATGGCTTTTCGAGCCGCGTCATCAAGCATTTTTGCGCCACTCGATGTGATCAACAGTAACTGGGTTAGCTTTCCTTGCTCATCAATCCACAATTCAAACAAGGCAGTCCCTTCAATCCCCCGCTTTTGTGCGACTCGAGGATATTTCGGCTGAACTGGTTTCTCCATGAAGCTCGGCTTTTCAATCAGCGTCGGTTGGCTACTGACACCCTGAGAAGCGGAACTGGCAGGTTGATCATTGTCCGCACCTTTTGGCGTTTTATGTTCCGCGGGTTCTGGCTGCTCCACAGGCGTTGACTCAGTGGGTTTCGTGCTGCTCTTGTTTTCTACCACGGTTTTTTCTAAAGACGCTTTCTTTGGGGTTGGCGGTTTGGGCTTCGCCACTTCTTTCTTTGGCTCTACTGGCTTTTTGGGTTTTGGTTTAGTGGGTGGTTTGGTCTCTTCTTTTGGCTCAACGTTTTTTTCCACCACGTTATTGGAGGAAGGGGGAGGATTGGAGACCAAATTTAATGAGACGGACGCAGAGTCGCTACCCGCATTGGTTTGAAAAATGACGGCTTGCTCTTTGGCTGAGATGAACGCCGCATGCAACATCAACGAGAGCGAACCCGCAAAAAGATATCTGGGTAAATTCATGATGCTGTTGTTCCGAAAAGCTAAATCTGGGCGAGATTATCACTTACATTGCAAATAAGATCAATTATCAATTGCATTATCATTTAACTAATTTTATGATCGCATCAGTTTTAGAGATTAACCCGCTAAGCCTTATACAGCGGGGAATAAGCGAGTGAATATGACGCTTACATTAGATAAGTATGATCAATCTATTATCGGTATTGATACCCCAGATCCGTTGCGTTTTGCCTTCGCTCAAAAACACTCAGCTCACGCTGGTGGAATGAGTCGACCATTAAACCCATCTCAATTGGTGGAACAGTTTAATACGTTGACCCAAAGTAATGAGTTTTCGCGCAAAAAACGCTGTTTGTATATCCACATTCCGTTTTGCCGTGTGCGTTGTACCTTCTGTAACTTCTTCCAAAACGCGGCCAGTCGCCAACTGGTTGATGGTTATTTCGAAGCACTGCTGAAAGAAATTGCGATTAAATCGGCGCTGCCATGGACACAAAGTGGCGTTTTCCATGCCGTGTACGTAGGAGGCGGTACGCCTACAGACCTTTCTCCTGCCCAAGTAAGGCAGCTGGGAGAGGCGATTCGAAACCATTTTCCGCTTTCTGCTGATTGTGAAATCACGCTGGAAGGGCGCATTAATCGCTTTAGCGACGAGATGTATGATGGCGCGATGAAAGGCGGCTTTAACCGCTTTTCATTTGGTGTTCAGAGCTTTGATACCTTGGTGCGCCGCAGCGCGAAGCGGTTAGATGACCGAGAGAAAGTGCTCACACGTCTCAGTGAGTTAGCCAGTTACGACCAAGCACCAGTGATCGTTGATCTCCTATATGGCTTACCACATCAAACTCGTGACGTCTTGTTGAAAGATCTCAACGATTTCATCTCAACGGGCGCGCACGGTTTGGACTTATACCAGTTGGTGGTGGGGGGCAGTGCGCCTATGTTGAATTTGGTAGAGAAGGGCAAGCTACCTCCTCCCGCGACGACGCCAGATAAAGCCAGCATGTATGAGATTGGAGTGAACTTTATGCGCCAGCACCATCTCAAACAACTGAGTGTGAACCACTGGGCAACGGATAACCGCGAGCGCAGCCTCTACAATAGTTTGGCCAAGACCTACGCAGAAGTTTTGCCGATTGGTTGTGGTGCTGGCGGCTCTATTGGTGGTTACGGCATGATGCAACATCGTAGCCTCGACGCCTATATGGCGGCGATAAACCACGGCCAGCTTCCCCTTATGATGATGACGCAGCAACATCCGCTAGAAGCGATTTTCGCCGCGTTGAAATCTGGATTTGATCGCGGTGTTGTGATGGCAGATAAGCTGCCTGAGTTCATGGGCGACAACGTCTTTGATTTTCTTCAACCTCTATTCCGACTCTGGCAAGAGAGAGGGTTGGTTGAACTGAATGAGCGTAGTGCCACATTGACGTTGGCAGGCAGTTTTTGGGCCGTTTCCTTGGCACAAGCGTGTATTCAAATACTAAGCTCTGAATATCAAAGTGCTCATCAGACACGAGCCATCGCACAGTAGTGGCGTGTTCGCCTAACGCTTATAGGCTCAGGCGAAAAATATCAATGAATCGATAATTTGTAGGAAAGAAGATGAATTCTCTGCAACAACAAGTAGCTGAACTGCTACAACAAGAACCCACGTTATTACCCGCAGCGATGGCAGAACGCCTAAGCGTAACGGAGCTCGACATCGTTCAGTCTCTCCCTCAGGATATGGCTGTTTTGGTTAAAGGAGAGCTCGCGCAATCCATTTTAGAGAACCTGGTTGATTTTGGCCCAGTGACGACCATCGTACATGCGTTCGGCTCGATTTTTGAGGTGAAAGCGCCCTTCCCGAAAGGGAAAGAGGCAAGAGGCTATTACAACCTAATGGGCAAACAGGGTGAGTTGCACGGCCATCTCAAGTTAGACAATGTTGTTGCAGTGGCTTTAGTCAGCAAGCCATTCATGGGGAAAGAAAGCCACTACTTTGGTTTCTTTTCGGCCTCTGGTGAGAACATTTTTAAGATCTATCTAGGCCGCGATGAAAAACGTGAACTGTTCCCAGAGCAAGTGGCACGTTTTAAATCAATGCAAAATGAGTTTGCTCAATAATATCAATCTAATAACAACAAAAATTCGAGGAGAAAGCCATGGATCAGCATGTAAAACAAGAAAGGTTACAAGGTCGCCTAGAGCCGGAAATTAAAGAGTTTCGTCAGGAGCGTCAAACGTTGCAACTTGCGACGGTAGATGCGGATGGCCGTCCAAACGTGAGTTATGCGCCTTTTGTACAGAATCAAGAAGGGTACTTTGTTTTGATCTCGAAAATCGCGCGTCATGCGCGTAACCTGCTTGAGAATCCGCAAGTGTCTTTGATGATGATCGAAGATGAGGAAGGCGCTAAGCAGCTTTTTGCGCGTAAGCGTTTGACCTTTGATGCGGTAGCGAGTGTGATTGAACGTGATACTCAGCTTTGGCATCAAGTGATTACTCAAATGGAAGAGCGTTTTGGCGAGATTGTCTCTGGTTTAAGTCAACTGGAAGATTTCGTTTTGTTTAATCTTAAGGCGGAACGTGGCCTGTTTGTAAAAGGCTTTGGTCAGGCGTACCAAGTGTCTGGTGATGATCTGGTTGATTTTGTCCACCTTCAAGAGGGGCATCGTAAGATCTCCAACGGATAACGAATGCGAGTTTGAACGCGTCAGATTCTCCGACTTAGATTCTCCAGCAAAGACAAGGGAGCTCAGTTATACTGACTCCCTTTTTCAATGGCGAAAAACAAATAATGAAACCTGTGTCCAAGCAGCTTGATGAACTTTGCTACCCATTTATTTATGAAGACAGCCTCGTCTGTGATTTTGAGATCAGTGCCGATGAACTTTGTAGTCGAGTTGGCTTGTTGCTGACCATGGATTTGCCGGAGCTTGTTCGTGATGTTCTGACCCGAGTTCAACCGAACATTTATCACCTAAATGGCTCCGTACGAGGAAAGTTGGCCATTGATGAAGCGATGATTGCTGAGCTCAAACAGGACTACCAAACACTACGTAATGAGTTAAATGGTGGCTTCGTTGGCTTTGTTCTACCGGGTGGTCATGCGGTGTCTGCTCAGTTGCATCTATGTCGATGCCAAGCAAAGAAGGTGGTGAGAGCATTGGTGATGATTGAACATTCAGCGAAGAAATCACCTGAGGCGATGTTATTTCGCTATGGCAATCTGTTAGCAAATGTCATGTATGCCTTGGCTTCTTACACCAATCAATATTATCAGGTGCAAGAAACCGAGTTTGTCAGCAAAAGTTATTCAATGCCTAAATAAGCCAGCAAAAGCTGCTGCGATTAAACCGCGACAGTTTTATTTCTCGCTTGTTCCAGTGATTTGGCACCACGCAGCATCGCTTCAATCAGCTCGCCAGCATTAAATTTTTCTAACGCTTCGTGTGCCCCGACCTGGTGAGCGCGATCAACACAAATTTCACTGGATAATGAGGTGTGCAAAATACGATAGGAGCGGTTTAACGCCGGATCATTTTGCACTTCAAACGCTAATTCATAGCCATCCAATCCGGGCATTTCGATATCGCTTACAAGCAAATCGAATGGGCGACCGCGTCCGGCTTCAACTCGCATCAGCTCCAATGCGTCTAAGCCGTTTTTACAGATCTGATAACCGATGTTGATACCGTCGAGCGCATCACTCAATTGTTTTCGAGCAATAGAGGAGTCATCGACAAGGAGAATGTTCAGCGCTTTGAGACGTTCGCGTTCCACATCGGTCAACATTGGAATATTGGCGTTCTCGTATTGAGGATAAATCTTCGAAAGCAATAACTCCACGTCCAGCATTTGCACGATTTCGTTGTTATAGCGCGTGATGCCAGTGACGAACACATTATGACCTACGCTGGCTGGTGGGGTTTCTATTGAGCGCCAATCGCAATCGATGATCTTTTCTATAGAGCGCACCATGAAAGCCACCACAGTACGTAAGCAGTCTGTCACGATCAAATAGCTATTCTTGTATTCCGATTTGTCGATCGGGCGAAAACCAATTGCAGCGGACATGTCGATAACGGGCACGGTGAGGTTACGAATCGTGACGGTGCCGACCACGTGACGATGAGAGTAAGGTATTTGTGTCGTCGGCATGTATGGCACGATCTCCCTAACTTTGAGCGTACCAATAGCAAAATTTTGCTTTAAGGTCAGTTTGAAGACCAGCATTCCTTGCGATTGATTAGCCTTACTTGGGGTTTTAGCCATGGGTATACCTTGTTTTGAAATTCTAACGCTTCAATCTTACTTTATAATTTTAGTCCAGCAAGGGCTAAAGCGAAGTTAAAGCGTATGGTCGTGTGTTTAGATCAAATTAATGACCGATACCTGCCTTTAGGTTACACTTGCGCGTTTTTTATTTTAGGGGGTGTCTGATGGCCAACACAGCAGCAGCGCTTCACATTTTGGTGAAGCATAAAGAGCAAGCGGAAGATATTATCGCTCAGTTGAAGAAAGGAGCGAAATTTCATGTGCTTGCGAAGAAGCATTCACTTTGTCCTTCGGGCAAACGTGGCGGTGACCTCGGTGAATTCAAACGTGGCCAGATGGTACCTCAGTTCGATAAAGTTTGCTTTACTGGTGAAGTATTGACGCCACACTTAGTGAAAACCAAGTTCGGTTGGCATGTGTTGAAGGTACTATACAGAACCTAATGCTTTACCTTGCTAGTGATTGAATGCTGTATTCGCGGCCGGCAACAATAAGTGGTTGGGTATTACAAATTAACCAAGTTAAGACGCAGCCAGATGGTTGCGTTTTTGCGTTTAGAGCTTCTTGAAAATACCGCTCACCTCTCGATAAAAAATGAGCTATTTCGGGATCTTATCGACACTTTTTTCGTTAGAGATCGCTATGCTAAAGATAACGCATTGCGCAAAAGGGTGAGGCTATGAAATACAAACATATCTTGGTTGCCTTGGAGATTTCAGACGACAGCACCGTGCTGATTGACCGAGCCGTTGAAATGGCGAGCTACTTTGATTCAGAGATTTCCTTTATCCACATCGATGGGACTCATGGGGAGATTTATCGTGAACTCATCGACTTAAATGTCGATCCGACGCAAAGGCCGCTCACAGAACATTCAATGGAGTGTTTAAGAAGCTTTAGCGATTATATGGAATATCCATTGAAACACTTTTTTGTCGGGACTGGCGATCTAGGCGACAAACTTGAAGTCACCATCAAAGAGCACGAAGTTGATCTACTTATCTGCGGTCATCACCATAACTTCTGGAGCAAGATCATCTCGTATTCAAGAACGTTGGTGAACAAATCTCCCGTGGATATTTTGGTGGTGCCAATCTACGATTAGCCAAGCCATGATCCTAAGAGCCGCCTGCTAAACAGGCGGCTTTTTTGTTGTGGTGAGTGGCTAGCAACGCATCATCCAGTCGAAAATAGATTTTTGTATTCTCACCGAGTGTGACTTGTGCAGCATTTCTGCTCGATGAACAAGAAAAGAGAAAACGACGCAAGGGTAGACAGTTGGGTTTGCTTTGGCATAAAGGCGTATGGAAATAAGTAGTAGATATAGAGATTGGTTTGGTTTTTTAATATTTAAAACAGTATGTTAACTAAGTTACCATTCCTTTCTCCATTCAATGGCTTATTATTTTTCCACCATACGCTGATGAAAAGGAGTCACTACGCCTTTCCATTCACCCTTACAACTCGTTTGCAAAGGGGGAGGGCGGCGGGCAGACTCCTTTTATAATTTCAGTCATTGAATTCACTCGTACAGAAAAGAACGATGACTAAAGGTGATGTGAAGAAAATGAATCAAGCAGAACACGCTTTGCCGACCAGCAAAGCCAACGTAATTTTGCATGCATTTGACTGGAAATATGCCGATATCGCTAAACAGGCAAAAAAAATTCAAGAGCTGGGTTATGGCTCTGTGCTCGTTTCTCCGCCGTTACGCAGCGCCAAGTCACCCAAGTGGTGGCAGCGTTACCAGCCACAGGATTACCGCGTGATTGATAACGCACTTGGCAACACCACTGATTTTCAGAACATGGTGACCGAGCTCCAGCATTGTGGTGTTTGGGTCTATGCGGATGTGGTGTTTAATCATATGGCGAATGAAGCAAAACAGAGAGCGGACTTAAACTACCCAAGTAAAAGCGTACTCGAAGAGTATATGTGCGATCCCGAGTACTATGAAAGTCAGCGATTGTTTGGTGATCTCTCTGAGCCTCTATTTACCGAAGAAGATTTTGTTGAAGCGTTTGGCATTCGAGATTGGAAAGATAAGTGGCAAGTGCAAAATGGCCGTATCAGCGGTGGCCCGACGGATCCCGGTTTACCGACCTTACGTGTTCATGAGCATGTGATCACCCAGCAGCGCCATTACTTAATGGCGTTGAAGGCGATGGGTGTCAAAGGGTTTCGCATTGATGCAGCAAAGCACATGACGCTCGAGCATATCAAGCAAGTGTGGACTGAAGACATCACGCAGGGCATGCATATCTTCGGTGAAATCATCACCGATGGGGGAGCCACGGAGGAGGAGTATGAGCTTTTCCTGCAACCTTACTTACAAGAGACTCGTCTCGGTGCGTACGATTTCCCTCTTTTTAGCACCTTATTTAAAGCGTTTGCCCCGAAAGGCAGCTTTAAAAGCTTGATAGACCCGTACTGTTTTGGTCAGGCGTTGTCGAATCGGCGCGCAATTACGTTTGTCACCACACATGACATTCCTAACAATGATGTGTTTGCTAACTTAGTGTTGGATGAAGAAAACGAGTGGTTAGCTTACGCCTATGTATTGGGGCGCGATGGTGGAACACCTCTGATTTACACCGATCTCGATACGAGCGGCATACTTAACCAGAATGGGCAGCCACGTTGGAAAGACGCTTGGTATGATCCGCGAATGGTGCAGATGATTGCATTCCACAACCGCTTTCATGGCGAGCCAATGACGGTGCTGGAAGGGAATGATGATATGTTGGTGTTCAGCCGTGGTGAGCGTGGTTTTGTGGTGATCAACAAATCGGCGCGGAAACAAACGATCTCCTTATCACTAGCGCGCCCTCTTCAAGATATGCTGACGGGCAAGCATTTCTTACCAATGAACGGCAAGATTGAGATTGTCGTCGCGGCAAAAACGGCGTTGATGATGTGTTGAGATAATGTCAAAACTGGCAGATAGCGAAACAAAATAGCGAAAACAAAAAAGGCGAAGTCTCACTTCGCCTTTTCTATTGCCGTTCGAGCCGGACTTACACAATAAATTTATTAAGAATTGCGTCCTGCTCTCGAACATTCTCTACCTGAACTTGCATCGCGATGTTGGCGTTTTCTGCCAAATCCGCGACTTGAACAGAGAGGTCTTTAATTTTCACGGTGTTGTTATTGATCTCTTCAGCCACCAGGCTTTGCTCTTCCGCTGCAGAGGCAATTTGAATGTTCATATCACTGATCTGCTGAATCGCATTACGAATACGTTCAAGCGCATGGTTGGCTTCTTGTGCTCGGGCAACGGCATTGGTGGCGGTGTCTTTGCTTTGATTCATGGCACTGGCAACCGAGTTTGCGCTGCTTTGCAGTTTTTCAATCATGGTGCGAATTTCGGTAGTGGATTGCTGAGTGCGCTGAGCGAGCGTGCGAACTTCGTCTGCAACCACAGCAAATCCTCGGCCAGATTCACCTGCTCGAGCGGCCTCGATGGCGGCGTTCAGTGCCAACAAGTTGGTTTGATCGGCAATGTCGTTGATTACCTTCAAGATGGTTTCAATGTTCGCCGTCGCAGATTCAAGCACTTGAACTTCTACCACTGCTTGATCAATGCGCACGGAAAGGTCGTCTATCGCCTGTGTCGTGTCACTCACAATATCGGTGCCATCAACGGTAGCGTCGTCCGCAACTTTCGCTGCAGAGGCTGCACCTTGCGCGTTAGAGGCGACATCGGATGCGGTGGTGGCCATTTCATGCATTGCGGTAGCGAGCTGTTCCAGTTCACGTAGCTGCTCTTGCATGGCCGCCGCAGATTCTTGTAGGCCACCAGAGGTGGTTTCAGAACCACGAAGAATTTCTTCACCAATGGCTTTCGACTGTTTGATCAACTGCTGAAGCGTGCCCGTGAAGGTGTTAAACCCATCTGCCAGTTGAGAGAATTCTTTGTCTGTATTGGTGTCCAATCGTTGGGTCAGATCCCCTTCACCTGATGCTACGTCTTGAATGGCGTTATTGAGATCATCAAGAGGGCGCATCAAGGTGCGAATCAGTACCAGCAAAATCGCAATACTTAAGAGCAAGGCAACGATGGTGTATACGATGGAACTGTTGCGTAAGTCATTGATGGATTGATAAGCAATACTTTCATCGAGGACGACGCCCACATACCAGTTTTCCCCTGGTACCGACGCAAAATCGAGCGTATAAGAAATACCGTCCAGTACGACTTGCTGCGGGTTTTCGCGAATTTGCACGTTCGGCATGTATTCAGACATCGGTTTGCCGTTGAGCTTAGTGTCTGGGTGCGCGATGGTGGTGCCATCTTCGGAAACGATGAACACATAACCCGCATCAAACAATTTTACTTGATTCACGAGTTCGGCAAGGCCCGCTAAGCTTACGTCGTAGAATATGGCGCCAATAAATGTCCCGTTGTCTCGTACGGGGGTGGCGATGGAAACCAAAATTTCATTGGTCGCGGAATCCGCATAGGGAGCGGTGATGATGAGTTGTCCTGCATTTTTGGCAGCCTTGTACCAAGGACGAACGCGAGGATCCCAAGTCGGCCCAGGGTTCCAACTAGGATCGTTGTTAATGTTTGACCCATCTTTTTCAAAGCCTAGACCCGCGAGTAAAAAGGTGTTTTTAACGATAGGGCGGGTAATGACATCGGAAATATGTTTGGGCGACAGATCGGTTTCCATCATGCTCGTGGCATAAGCAGCAATGGCTTTGCGGCCATCGATTTCTGCCGCGACGGTATTTCGAACCCCATCTACGATTTCCGTGACACTGGCTTCGACTTGCTCCGTCAGCTCATCTTGCATGGTGAAATACTGCTTGGCTGTCAGTAAGGATACGGTAACCAACAACAGCGCAGATGAAGCGGCTACAATTTTATGACTAAATTTCATCCCAATTCCCCCCGAATATGGTTGAGTCGCCAACTATCTATATTTTTATAGTTAAGAAACTGGAGTTAATCCAATTATTTGATGGTTTTAAGCCACTTTTAAATAAGAAAAAAGCGAAGGCTATACCTTCGCTTTGTGTGGGTTAGACAATGAATCGATTTAAGATTTCGTCCAGTTTTCTAACGTTTTCCGTCTGGACTTGCATCGCTTGGTTGGCATTTGAGGCTTCACCAGCCACTTGTGTCGACAAGTCTTTAATATTGACAGTGTTGTTGTTAATTTCTTCTGCGACCAAGCTCTGTTCTTCTGCCGCAGAGGCAATTTGCATATTCATGTCGGTGATGCGCTGAATCGCGTCGCGGATACGTTGCAGAGAATCATTGGCTTCGCGTGCGCGCTCAACCGCTTCAACCGCGCTGCCTTTACTTTCTTTCATGGCGCTTGCAACGGATGCCGCTCCGGACTGCAACTGCTCAATCATGCTACGAATTTCTGTTGTAGACTCTTGAGTTCGTTGTGCCAGTGTACGAACTTCATCCGCAACCACCGCAAAGCCACGACCAGATTCACCCGCTCGAGCAGCCTCAATAGCGGCATTCAGTGCCAACAAGTTGGTTTGATCGGCAATGTCGTTAATCACTTTCAAGATGGTTTCGATGTTGGCGGTGGCAGATTCTAGGCCTTGAACCTCTTCCACGGCCATATCAATGCGCTCGGAGAGCTGATTAATCGACTCCGTTGATTCGTTGACGACCACGGAACCTTGTTGAGTCGCGTCATCGGCTTCTTGAGCCGCGCCCGCAGCCCCTTGTGCGTTATTGGCTACTTCGGTCGCTGTCACAGCCATCTCATTCATAGCGGTCGCAAGTTGTTCTAGTTCTTGCAACTGCGT
Source organism: Vibrio vulnificus NBRC 15645 = ATCC 27562 (assembly GCF_002224265.1). Lineage (NCBI taxonomy): Bacteria > Pseudomonadati > Pseudomonadota > Gammaproteobacteria > Vibrionales > Vibrionaceae > Vibrio > Vibrio vulnificus. The sequence goes on along the minus strand of NZ_CP012882.1, from coordinate 1,694,105 downwards.
CCCCATGGCTTCAGCAGAGCCTTTAGCCCCTTTCGCTGTGAGCTCGGTACCGTGCATGATCTCACGTCCAATCTCTTTCGACTGAATGATTTGGTTCTGCAGGTTACTGGTGAAGGTGTTGAAGCCTGTCGCTAATGTCGAAAACTCTTCATCGGTATTGGTATCTAAGCGGTGAGTCAGATCCCCTTGGCCTGAAGCGATATCCTGAATAGCGGCGTTCAGAGCATCGAGCGGACGCATTAGGACACGAATCACAACCGTTAAAGCGATAATACTGAGAATCAATGCGATGACAGAATAAAGGATAGAGCTGTCACGTAAGTCAGCGACGGCTGAGAAAGCGATGTCTTCATCAATGATCGCACCGATATACCAGTTTTCACTTGGGATCTTAGTAAAGGTGACTTGATAGCGCACACCCTCTCTTTCAAAGTGCTGCTCACCTTCTTTGAGCTTAACTTCAGGAAGATATTTGGAGAAAACTTCACCATTATTTTTTGCATCTGGGTGAGCGATGGTTGTACCGTCTGAAGAGACGAGGAAGAGGTATCCCGCATCAAAAAGACTGACTTGGTTGACCAACTGTGCCAGGTTAGTCAACTGCATGTCGTAAAACATCCCCGCGACAAACTTACCGTTTTCTTTGACAGGTGTACCCACCGAAATGATCACCGTTTTACTGGAAATATCGACATAAGGTGCGGTGACAATCAATTTGTTTTGCGATTTGGCATCCACGTACCAAGGGCGTTTACGAGGATCGTAATCTGGGGCGGCTTCCCAGCCATCATCGTTTTCGATAACAAATCCATTTTCTTCATAGCCAAAACCCACAGCAAGAAAACTGGTCTTTAGTTTTGGTTTTTCCAAGATGGTCTTCACGTAGTCGCGGTCAAAAGGATCAATTTCGATGACCTCAGTTGTCGACTGTGCAAGGTTTTTCTTCGCTTCCATTTCAGAAACAACGGTATTGCGGACACTACTTACCATCTCGTTGAGGCTGGTAGTAACGTGATCTTCGATGGTGTTACGCACGGTATAAATTTGTTTTAGCGACAGCAAAGAAATGGTCACCAATAGAAGCACGGAGGAAGCGGCTACAACCTTGTGACTAAATTTCATATAAATCCCTCAGCTTATAATTACTGTTCTTTCATTTTTATTAATTGTAGAAGTTATATCGACATTTAGGTCTCAAACATGAGTACAATTTGTTACTTTTTTTAACCTGAGGCAATGATTTGTCCATGAAAGTGTAATTTCTGTGATAATAGTGGCTTTATTATGTGTTTGACTGCTTATTGCATAAAATGAACGGTAATTTTTATTAAGTTGTTGATATTAAATATGAATGTTTTCTCCTGAACCGTTTTTTGAAATGTAAGCATTTTGAGCCTCGCAAAGGGCGCTCTTGAGACAAATGATATTAAAATCTGCGTGTTTGATGAAAAAACAGAACAAAGCGTACTTTGGAAACACACTTCGAGTAACCTGACGATTTAAATTTCAACATAATCTTCACTCATTCAATTCGCCATGATTAAAGTGCGGTAACAATTGTCTTATTTATAGGAAAAAACCTTGTTTGGGTGGGTTGCCTGTTTGTCTTATTCATACTCATTGATACGCTACCGCTCACTTAAAGTGTGAATATTAGAAAGCGAAATATCACCGAAACATTGGTCTTGCTAAGGGTTGAAAAGACAGAGACGACTGAGCTAAATGGGAAGCGAAAAGGAAATATATGGTTCGCCCATGATGTCGCATTCAAACCTAGATAAATGGCAAAACGGATGTTGATCGGTTGTGATGTTAAAAGGATATGGGATGAGCACAAGGACGGAATGGGTTGATTACGCCAAAGCGATAGGGATTATTCTCGTTGTATTTGGCCATGTGAATCGAGGGATATACGATGCAGGCTTTGGTTTGCCAGAGAGCATTCATAGCATTGTTGACAGCGTAATTTACAGTTTTCATATGCCTTTGTTTTTTTTCCTTTCGGGACTGTTCTGCATGGAGTCTTTTAGAAAACGAGGAGGAACAGGAGTATTAAAAGCCAAAATAGACACCCTTATTTACCCTTATTTACTGTGGTCTTTGCTTCAAGGGAGCATTGAAGTTGGCCTTTCCAATTACACCAATGGGTCGACGTCTTTCTCGGATCTCATTCAAATACTCTGGGCACCCAGAGCTCAGTTTTGGTTTCTTTATGTTCTGTTCGCCATATTCTGCGTAATGGCCGTTTATTTCTCTATGGTGAAACGCAGACAGGTTGAACTTCTTTTTGTCCTTTCTGTGTTGTTATATCTGTTTCGTGGTTCGCTTCCTGAGAGTTATCTCCTTAACCTTATTGCCATCAACCTTGTTTATTTTGTTTTGGGTATTGTGTTTGCCGAAAACATGTCTCGGAATGAAGAGTGGCTCCGTCCTCAAACATCACTACTCGCCTGCTTACTGATTTTTATCGTGTTGCAATGGTTATTCCACTTCAATTTAGGCTATCGCCATTACGATAAAGGGGTGATGACTTTAACCATCGCCAGCATTGCGATTGCCTTAGTGATTTGCTTATCTATAACCCTTTCTAGGGTGAGGGTAGGATGGCTACAAGTGATTGGTTTGTATTCAATGCAAATCTACCTCATGCACATTCTAACGGGCAGTGGTGCGCGTATTATTATGAGCAAAATCATTCATGTGGATTCAACCCTCATTCATTTGGTTGTGGGGACGATTGCAGGGGTCGTGCTTCCGATCGTATTAACAAAAGTCATAGAACGAGTGAACATTCAATATTTATTCTCCGCCCCTGTATGTGATGTTATTTTTCGGAGTAAGAAGAAAGCGCTATGAAGCAATTAATGGATACTTCGGAGAGGTTACATCAAGAGAGTGAAAGCGCACTTGAGTTACATCTTTACGCTGTTGCGGTGATTCTCTACTTTGTGTCACTCCGCACCCAAATCGCGGGCGTGACAGTGACGATTGCGGACATGATAGGCTTGGCATCGATTGGTTTTTTACTGCTCATCATATTGAAAGGTAGAATGTCGATGGAGACAGTAAGGGTGGCAGGAATAAACGTCATTTTTATTGGTTATATTGCATTGAATGGGATCATCAATGATGTCGGGATGAAAAATATCATTGTGGAGGTTATCCAGTGGAGTTCCATTGTTGCCTTTCTCTGCGTTCTCCATTTTTTGAATCTCTTTAAATCGAAACGGTTTTTGTCTCTGGTCGCGCTCTATGCTTTTTATGCGGCAGTGTATACGGCGCTGTGGCATGTCGTCGTCATTGGCGACTTTCAGAATTTTAAACATTTACACAATGCAAAGTATCTTTTTGGTTTCTCGACGGTGATGCTTTACTTGTTTAGAAGTCAAATCAAGAAGAGTCATATTCTGTTGTTTATCGCGTTTGTCCTTTTAATTCTCTCTGGTGAAAGAAAAGCGATGCTTGGGGTATTGTTGGTGCTATTTATCGATCACTTTTTCGTCAGAGGTGAAAATACCAAAATGACCCATGTGGTGATGTCTCTTGCAGCAGCATTTGGGGTTATTTCGGTGTGGGCGGGTATCTATTATTTTGGTACGGACTGGATCGCAGAAAGCCTGTTTCTCACTCAAAATGATATTTATAACGCCGATCTTCATGAAGCGCGTTGGGATTCAGAATTGTGGCGTCGGTTGCTTTTGGCCAATGGTTTTTCTCTTTTTATGGACCATTTCTATTTTGGTGTCGGGCCGAAAATGTTGCTTTCGTACATTGCTCCATACTTTGTCGGTAACGAAGAGCTGATTGTCTATACCCACAACATGCTACTTGATATTGCTGTTGAATACGGAATTATCGGTGTTGCACTGCTTTTTGGTGGGGTGCTCGTGCGTTTGGCAAAAGCATTCAAAACGAGACGGCAGAATTCTATTCCGTTTTTGTTGTGTATTTATACGCTTTCTACTGCCCTTTTTGCGGCGACTCAAAGCACGGTGATTCTTATGTTCATGCTGCCGTTTTTTATTGATGTTCGTTTGCCTAGGAGTTCAAGCGAAGAGAGCGAAAACAAAGCGTAACGTGTTAGTCAGCGATGAAACAAGCATGGCTAGCAAATGGGTTTCTCTATTTGGACGCAACTTGGATACAACAAAAAGCCCCGCAATCGCGGGGCTTCGTGTTTTTGTGACGCCTTAGAAAATAAGGTGTGCAACGCCGGCAATGATAGGCAAAGTGATCAAAGTACGCAGAATAAAGATGATAAACAGCTCTACGATGTTCACTGGGATTTTGCTGCCAAGAAGCAGTGCACCGACTTCAGACATATAGATCAGCTGAGTAACGGACATTGCTGCGATGACAAAGCGTGTCATTTCATTATCGATAGAAGCCGCGAGAATCGCTGGGATAAACATATCGGCAAAACCAACGACGATGGTTTCAGAGGCTGCTACAGCTTCAGGTACGCCCAATAGATCCAAAAATGGAATAAAAGGCTGGCCAAGAATGGCAAAGACAGGGGTGTACTCAGCAATAATGAGCGCAATGGTACCTAAGCCCATTACAACAGGTAGTACGCCAAAAACCATGTCAACTGCGTTGTGTACGCCTTCTGTGAAAACCGATTTGACCGACTTCACTTCACCAGCACGTTTCAGTGCCAGATCCATCCCCCAACTAAATGGAGTATGACCTGCTGGCACGGCATTTTGATCAGCGTGCGGCTTGCTGCCATCGATGTAACAATCTTTCTTTAGGCTTAGTGGTGGTAAGCGAGGAATGATGATCGCAGCAACCACACCCGCCAAACAGATGGCGCCGTAAAATGGTAGGAAAAGATGCTCCAGTTTTACCTGTGCAATGACCACTAAGCTAAACGTAATGGAGACCGCAGAGAAAGTCGTACCGACAACCGCAGCTTCGCGTTGAGTATAAAATTTGTTTTCATACTGTTTGCTGGTCAGAAGGATGCCGACGCTGCCATCACCTAGCCAAGAAGCCATACAGTCAATGGCACTACGACCAGGAAGATTGAATACTGGACGCATCACTTTACTCAGTAGCGCACCAAACAACTCAAGCAAGCCGAAGTTGAGCAAGAGCGGTAAGAGCATACCGGCAAAAATAAACACCGCGAAAAGAGTCGGTAGCAAACCTGTGAGCACTAGGCCGCCAGTGTTTTCTTCCCAAATCGCTTTTGGACCTATTTGGAAAAACGTCATAACAACGGCAATACCACCAAATACACGTACTGCTAACCACAGTGGACTTGGGTTAAATAAGCCGTTTAAGAAGGCGTTGTTAACAATTTTCGCTGGCTTGAAAATTTTGGTGACAAGAGAGGCAAACGCCATGAATGCGATAATCGTTGTGACGAGCGCGATCAAATGATCCCCCAGTATGGCTGGGATCAGTTTTGCCATAACCGCGACAGGAATAGTCAATTCGCCGTTATAGGTAATGGGTGCCATAAACAGAAGTAAGCCAATCACAGAAGGAATGAAAAACTTCCAAAAGTTCGCTTTCTTCTCGGTGTTTGGCACTGCTGTAGTTTCAGTGTTATTGGTCATGCTTTTCTCTTGTTACTACTAGTCAATACTATGCATCCTGAGGAATAGTTATTCACTAAACAGTGGTATTTAATCAAAGTGGGCGAGAGATTACCCCCAAAATGAGCTAATTGCAATACTATTCATTAGAATGCTGTAACTATTCAGATGTTACGTTTGTAGAGGGTAATGATAGCCGACTTTTGTTTTGTAAATGTTTTATTTGTTGGTTTTTTGTGATTTTGCTGGCTGTTGGACTGCAACTAGGTCAAAAGAAATGTGACCTTAGTTGCAAGTTTTTGGTTTTTGGAGAGGGTTACGCCTGCTTAGGCGTGGAGAAATAGAGCAACGTCCAGTAGGAAATGGCAATGATAACGGCAAACGTAGCGGGGAACGCCAATGCATAAAGGTTGAAATGCATAAAGGCCAATGCGCCAGCAGAGCCACCAAAGAGGAAACCGAGAAAAATAAAGATAAATAACTTCGCTTTGCGTTTATCAAATTTTTGCCCGCGTAGGCTTTCGCCGATCATGATGCCTAAGTCAGTGATAATACCAGTCATATGAGTGGTACGTATAACAGCACCACTGAACGTAGTGATCATGGCATTTTGCAATCCGCAGGCTGCAGAGGCGAGGTACTGGCCATAAATGTTGCCGTTAATCAGAAAACTGAGTGACATCAGAAGCAAAAAGCCTTCAATGCAAAGCGCAACTCCGTAACGACGTCCGAGTTTCAATGCGGTGCTTTCAATAAAGAAGCCGCTAAAGGCGGAACCAATCAAGAAACTGGCGACGATGAGCATGAGGTGAATGGTGCTTGACGATCCATTGAGGAAACTACTGCCCAGTAGCGTGACGGTACCGGACAAGTGTGAAATGGCTTGATGTTGGAAGCCCATTAAACCGATGGCGTTGACGCAGCCAGCAAGGAGTGCAAGTAGAAACGCGCCAAACTCAACCCAGCGAGGAAGTCTTGAAATCACAATTTTTATCTCTTTATTGCTTAGGTCGAGATTATAGCGCTGACGCGCTCAAGTTAAAGTGGTAAGAGCTGTTTAGGTTTGATCAGTCTCAACAAAGGCGGAAGTTTTCGTGTTACGAAAAATTGCCATTACGCACTGGCGATGTCGGTTTTACTTGTCATTTGTCATCTGTGTCAGCCGCTTCTGGTTAAAATAGGTTCCCGCCAGCTCACTGAAAAACGACTGCTCGCGAAACCTTGCCGTTGGAACCACAACAGCGGCTGGCGCGGCAGAAAAGAGAAGGAGCATGGTTGTACTGCAAGCCGGGCAAAAATGATAGCTGATTTCATGGCCGTTGCTGGCCAATCGGCTAAAGGAGACGATGTCACCTTCTACTTGAATCTGTTCTGTCATAAACCGAGCATGAACCCCATAAAAGCTACCAAAACGTTTTTGACATTCGAAGGAATGGCATATCGAGGTTTTGACAGGTTCTCCACGGCAGTGAACTTTGACTAACCCACACTGGCATTCACATGTTCTTACTTTATTGTCCGCCATTGTTCTTATCCTAAGATTTGCATCTATTGATAATTATAAGAAACGCATTTAAGGTCTGCACAATCTAAACCATGAGTCCGATGAAGATGAAAAAGCGTATTTTGCCGATCCCACTTATTTTGCTGATTCCGATTGTGATGTTAGCGGTTGTGATGACTGCCGGAATCTATCGATTCACGCTATCAGATGAGGAGATTTTGGCCAAATTTCCATCACAGCAGATCGCTGCGGATGCCATCGTTGAAAGATTGACGGGTATTAAAACCGCTAATCCGCTAACGGTGCTTGTGCCAGAAAGTAAAGCTTTTGCTCTGATGACGGATTTTGATGCAGAGAATGCGCTCGTGGTTGGTGAATACGATTCCGGGGCAGAGCGTGGTTCGGTGACGGTTTTTGCACAATATTGGCGTGAGCTCGAGGCAGACAAAGCTTCTTGGTTTGTTGCTCCACTGGCGATCAGCAATCAAGGAAGCGGACACTTTTACTACTTGGGTTTGTTTAAATACGATCCTGTACCCCGCAGAGTGGTGATGACAGACGCGCAATTTCTTGGTGATCGCATTCGACTGGATAAACTGACTAAAACTGAAAACTCATCCATTTTGCTTTCTTATCAACAGCATTCTGCGAATCAATCCTTTTCGGAACAGCCACTTGAGATTGTGGTTCAGGAATTTTTACGACAAGGCGACAAACTCAAGCTAAATAAATAATCATTTTTGAGGCAGTTTTTGTACTAAAAAAGGCAATTATTTGGTGATTTCTCTGCGAGAAATGCATAAGCTTGAAAGCCTGTTCCGCAGGAGATAGTAAAACCGTGTCTTCCCAAGTAATCAACAGACGTTTTTCTCAATTAACCAGTGGTAAAAAATGGCTATTATTGTCGCTACCGCTGGTTGCTATTATTGGCGTCTCATCGTCGCTGCATCAGCCGACATTAACTCGCACTATTGAACTGAATCTTAGTGACAACCAAGCCCTAAATGATGCGCTCTCTGCCAACGCCTTAGAGGGATGGCAACTTCCACCGAGCTTCGAGTACCAAATTCAATCTGGTGACAACCTAAGTACCATCTTCACCCAATTGGGATTTGGCTACCAAGAAATGATGAAGGTAATGGAAACGGACTTGGATTATCTTGTCCTCGATACGTTGCGCCCTGGTAATACGCTGCGTTTCTGGCAAAACGAAGAAACGGGTGCGCTGGAAAAAATGGAGCTCGTGCTAAGTATTGCCGATAAAGCGGTGTTTACAAGAAATAGCGATGGCAGCTTTAGTTTCGAACAAGTGAATTTACCTGGTGAGTGGCGACAACAGCCTCTTATTGGCACCATTGAAGGGAGCTTTTCTAGCTCAGCCTATCGCTTAGGGTTAAACAGCATCGAAATCGATCAAATCGTGTCGTTATTACGCGAAAAAATCAACTTCTCTCGTGATTTACGTGCCGGAGACAGTTTTGAGATCGTTCGCCGTAATCAATTTATCGATGGTGTGGAAAGTGGTAAACGTCAAATCGAAGCGATTAAGATCTTTAACCGTGGTCGTGAGGTCACTGCGTATTTGCACAGTGATGGACAGTTCTATGATGCGAAAGGTCAAAGCTTGCAACGTGCTTTCCAACGTTATCCAGTGACAACTAACTGGCGTTTAAGTTCTCAGTTTAATCCACACCGCCTACATCCAGTTACGGGACGTGTTGCTCCACACAATGGTACCGACTTCGCTACGCCGATCGGCACGCCAGTTATGTCGACGGGGGATGGCACGGTCATCTTAGTTCGTAAAAACCACCCGTTTGCTGGCAACTACATTGTGGTTGAGCACGGCAGTAAGTACAAAACCCGTTATCTTCACCTAAGCAAAGTGTTGGTGACGAAAGGGCAGAAGGTGTCACGTGGTCAACGTATTGGCCTTAGTGGTAAAACAGGTCGTGTTACAGGGCCCCATCTTCATTATGAACTGTTGGAGCACAACCGCCCGGTTGATGCGATGAAAGCGAAGATACCGATGGCCAGTTCGGTGCCAAAGAAAGAAATGGCCAGTTTCCTTGCAACGGTGAAAGAGATGGACACGCTCTTAAGCGATCAAGAGAAACAAAATATTTAGTTTCCATAACGTTAAACAAAGTAAGGGGCGAAAGCCCCTTACTTCATTGTGATCCTTAACCCCGTTTTAGCGGTGTTGATGATATTCGCCAAAGTTAGTCTGTTTGCAGCTCTTTCAGTACTTCAGCTAACGAAGGACAAATACGGTGGCCAAAAGCAATGACTTCCTCACATGGCTCTACCAAATCGGGAATCTGATAGGTCATCATGTTGGCCGCCACAGCGGCGCGAACACCATTATTCGAGTCCTCAAAAGCCAAACACTGAGCTGGTGGCACATTTAAACGGCTGGCAGCAAGCAGGTAGATTTCAGGATCCGGTTTGCCGTGAGTAACCTCACAACCAGTAGTAATCGATTCAAAGTAGTGATCAAGCCCTGCCAGTTTGAGTTTAACCAGTGCGACATCCTTTTGTGTTGAGGTCGCTACCGCAGCGGGTATCTGGTGAGCTTTTAGCCACTCTAGCAGAGCAATCACGCCCTCTTTAACAGGAATGGCTTCATGCAGAACCACTTGGTTATAACGCTTACGCCATTCTGCATGTAGGCGATCAAGATCATCGCCATAAGCAGCACGTAAAATTGCGTCGATACCAGCGGAGTTGCGTCCGATGATAGAAAGATACGTCTCTTGATAGAAAGGCAGATTTTGCACATCACAAGCTTGCTTGAAAATGCGCATACAAACGCGTTCGGTGTCGAGTAGAAGTCCATCCATGTCGAAAATGGCAGCATTAAATTTCATCAGTACAGCTTTAACCAGATAAGTATTGTTACTGACATTGTGACACAGGAGAACGAAGATTGGCAGGTGATGTTCCGACAATCTTCGTTCTCGATTCGCATTCAACGTTTTTATTTCAATAAGTTAGCGGGTGAAAATTGGTCGGTGAGCAGTCTGGCTTGTTCGTCCCAGTCGGCTTCCAATGTCATTAAGGAAGGGTAGTTCTCTATCTCTATGGCAAATGGGCGCAGTGCACTGGCTAATGCCTCAGCTTGCTGTTGCAGTGCCCGCTGATTGGGTAAAGGGGTTAACATCGAAAGAATGACACGGTTGCCCGATTCTTGAGGAATTTTGAAGTTGTAAAATTCACCAAAGACGGAGCGATACGTAACGGACTCATGATCGTACAGCTTGCTCGTAGAAAATGTATTCGCCACCAACACACCGCGACTACTGAGTAGTTGCTTAGTTTCCATCAGAAATTCCCGAGTCATGAGGTGTTCGGGAATGTACTCGCCATTAAACGCATCCAGCAGAATGAAATCGTACTTTTGTCCCTTTAATCCTGCGCGTTTAATGTAAACCCGGGCATCACTCGTGTGAACTCGCGTGTTGTGGCTAGGTTGAAAATAGAAATAGCGTTCTGCGATTTGAGATACCACAGGATCGATTTCGACAATATCCATATGAGACTCTGGATAAAGCTCTGCAAGCGCACTGGGGACCGAGCCGCCTCCGAGACCAATGATAAGAATTCGCTCAGGCTTCGGGTTAAACAGCAGCCCCGCTAACGTCATTCGCACATAGGGAAAGTAGATACGTTTGTCTTGCGGGTCTTGGTATTCGCAGGTTTGGACTCGTTCTCCTTTTTTGGCGGTGAAAGAGAGGCAACGAAAATCTTGGTGCTCGAATACCACAATATCTTGATAAAGCGACTTTTGTTCATGAATGATAGTGCTTTGCCCTATGGAGAAAGGGGAGAGCAACGTGCACAGTAACGCAAAGAGCCAGACAATAGGATTAATCGACATCAAGTTCTACCTCATGGAAGAGTGGGGCAGTATCCAGCCGGTACGCAAATATCCCAGCGAGCAGCAAGAGCGCTGTCAGTGTTAATAATATCGTGTTGATCTCCCACCACAGCACAAGGTAGAAGGAAGTGGCTAGGGTACCCAGTGCACTACCCAATGTTGAGACAAAATAGAGCCTACCGGCGATTTGGCCACTATGCTGTTCATTTTTCACCATCAACCTCACCGCATAGGGCGATATCATGCCTAAAATGACCGTAGGAATAAAAAACAGCAAGATTGCCGCGACTAAAGAACCGTAGCGTGGATCTTCTATCCAAAGAAAAGTGAAGTCCATGATCGGCTTGCCAGCAAAAATCAATGGCAAGAGAAATAGGGCTCCGAAGAGGTAAAAACGAGCAAATTGTTTTAGAGAAGGATGGCGCGCGGAAAGGTTGCCCCCCAGCAAATAGCCCAATGAGAGTGCCACCATAAAAACAGTAATAATGCTGCCCCACACGTAAATACTGTTGCCAAAGTAAGGCGCAAGGACTTTGCCGCCCAAGAGTTCAATGGACATAATGCTAAAACCGCTGATGAATGCCAGCATAAGAATCAATCCATTGGATGTGGTTGCTTTTCTCATCAAGAACCTCCCGAAGTGTTGCGTTCATTCCTTCCAAGTATTTGTGCGGAAAGCGGATATAGCAAGGTGAGGGGGCTTTCAGTTATGATGAGGGCCTATCTGAGATCGTTTCAGCGTGGGTTTCTACCTCTTGTGGCCATAGATAAGGTAAATGACCCCTGCAGCGATTCGAGTCATAACGTCATTGGGGAGAAAGAATGGACGTCAAAAAAGTTGCATTTATTGGGTTGGGAGTCATGGGCTACCCAATGGCTGGCTATTTAAGCAAAGCGGGTTATGAAACTCGAGTCTACAACCGTACTTTCGCTAAAGCACAGAAATGGGCAGAGCAGTATCAAGGAGCTGCATTTGAAACACCTCGTGAAGCCGCTTTAGGTTGTGAAGTTGTGTTTGTTTGTGTGGGCAACGATGACGATGTTCGCAGTGTTGTTTATGGAGAAGATGGTGTGCTTGCCGGTTTAGAACCTGGCGCCATTCTTGTTGACCACACCACCACTTCTGCAGAACTGGCCGTTGAACTTGCCGATGCTTGTCAGAAAGTCTCCAATGCCTTTATTGATGCGCCCGTCTCTGGTGGGCAAGCTGGTGCGGAAAATGGCGTGCTAACCATCATGTGTGGCGGTGATGAGTCTGTCTTTGCTCAGGTTTCTCCGGTCATGGATGCTTACGCGAAACAAGCCACATTGCTTGGTGAAAATGGTCAGGGTCAGCGCTGTAAAATGGTGAATCAAATTTGCATCGCCGGGGTTTTACAAGGGCTAAGTGAAGCGATTTTATTGGCGCAAAAGTCAGGTTTGGATGTCGCTCAAGTGGTGGACACGCTGAAACATGGTGCGGCAGGCTCTTGGCAAATGGAAAACCGTGCCACCACGATGGCGCAAGATAAGTTTGATTTCGGCTTTGCCATTGATTGGATGCGTAAAGATCTCGGTTTTTGCTTAAAAGAAGCTCAGCGTGTCGGGCTTGAGTTGCCGCTAACAAAACAAGTGGATCAGCAATACGCTCAGTTACAACAAGAAGGTTTAGGGCGCATGGATACTTCCGTGCTGATCAAAGCGGTGGCGAGGCAGTGAATCATTAAAGGGGAATGTTGATTTCCCCTTTTTATCCAGCTTTTGAGTAGAAAGCGTGCTTTTTAGCAACCATCGGTCAGACTGACGATTTGCGGCTGTTTTTCTGGTTGATAGAGGATCTGGCAGAAATCGCCACTGCTTTGGAAGGTATAGTTACAACTGCTCTCCACCCCAAGAAGGGCGGATTTGGCGTAAGCCATATTCACAGAAGTCTTTTGAAGAATCCATTGGGCTCTGAGTCTGGATAAAAAAAAGGTATTGGAAGAAGGCTTACTTCTCAGAGTACTTTTCCTGCCAATCGGATTTGCGAAGGGCGTACACGGCGTGATCTAAAACTCGATCTTGCACTTTCTCATTACGGCTAATGATGCCTTCCAGACTCATGCCTAAACGCTCAGCAACAGCACGACTGGCGGTATTTTCTTTTGCGGCTCTCAGTTGCACGAGCTCCATTGTCAGGGTGTCAAAGGCGTATTCCAACATTTTTTGGCACGACAAGGTAACGATGCCTTTCCCTTGCACTTCTTCAGAGAGCCAGTAACCAATGCAGGCTCTTTGTAGGTCGTGGTTGATTTCATGCAAACCTATGTTGCCCACTAGGTTGTCTTGGTAAAAAATCGCGCAAGTCACGGATTTTTTGTCGGCATACTCATGAAGAGAGCGTTGAACAAATTGTTGAAAATCTTGCTCAGTTTGGCAAAAAGAGGGCCAAGCGAGCCATTGTGATAGATACGTTTGTTGTTTGGCTACAAGCGGAGCATAGAGCTTTGCGAAGGTGTCTTGAACGAGTGCGAGTTTAATTTCTTCAGTGACATCGAGAGTGAACATTGGTCATCCTTTAACTTGTTATTGTTGTTTGAAAATCAGAATAACAGGTTACAAATGAACAATTAAGCAAGTTCTAGTGTGATGCGGACAAATTGTTCGTCCTGATAACCCACAGAATAGGTAAAGGTATTATTGGCGTAGATAGCACCAAGGAATAGAGCACGTTGGCTCATTGGGCCGCGGAATAGCATTGAGATAGGAGATCGCATTTCATTGTTTGAACCAAAATGCTCATTGAGGTTTTGGGTCAATACGCACAGTAAACAGCCATTTTCATCGTGGGACAAATCCACATCTTCTGCTCGTGAGAGCAAGACGGTCGTACCTAACTTCTTCTCAATTTCATTGATAAGTAGCAGATAGCTATCGAGATGGGGTTGAACTGGCGCAGATTCCGCACCCACACAACGTTCGAGCAGAGCCTCTAGATCACCACTTTCGCCTTTTGCTTGTTGTGTTATCGCTTTAAGCGGTTTTTTAATCAACTTATAGCGATTGCTCTTAAGTTTGGGTTTTAACCACTTTTGCAGGATATCGTTACTTTCTTGGCGAGAATAAAGACTTGGTGTAGCAAGGCGACGGAATTGCAGGTGCAACAAAGCGTGAACAGCAAGTTCACTAAGCAGTTGATTCGCATCTGCGTTCGTTTTAGCTGGCTTAATACCTTGCATCACATTGATTATATTTATGAAGGAATGGTGCCGAGAGAGGGACTCGAACCCTCACACCATAGGCGCTAGCACCTCATGCTAGTGTGTCTACCAATTTCACCATCTCGGCACAGGATGTCGAAGCAAAGCTTCTTTTTGACGCGGTTCATTTCAAACCGAAGCGAATTATAACTAAAAATGCCTGGAAGGCGAGTATTTCCTTTACATAAATTAGTGTTTTTGGTTCGTTTGCGTATTTATTGTCCATCTAAGGGCCAAAATTCATCATTATCCCTATTTATAGTAGTGATAAGAGCAGGAAATGTGCGGCATTGGTTAAATTATGGACGCTTGAACGTTTGCGTAAATAAATGTGATGAATATCTCTTTTTGTTGGCTATACTAGCGACCCGTTTAAGCGGGAAATAGGGTTTATCGTTCATAACCCTTACCCATACAAGCCGTCACATGGAAACAAATTGCCCAATAGTTTGGCCATTTGAGTGAATGACCCCAAGGACCGGACCAGCTGACTTTTGAAAGCTTGTATAAGGTAAAAAAGATGTCGAACTATTCGTTCAATTTCATTCGTGAGTCATGGTGCCAATCGTCACCACTTCATACCCCTCCTTCTTTTGCTGCGTTTTTCAGCTCCTCTTTCATTTTTAATTTTTAAGTAGGTCGTTACTCATGAATATTTTGTTGAGTCTATTAGGTGTCGCAGCACTGATCGGTTGCGCGTTTTTGTTGTCGGAAAGCCGACGTTCAATCAACTGGAAAACGGTATTTAGAGCGTTGCTGCTGCAAGTGGGATTCGCAGCTTTGGTTCTCTACTTTCCTTGGGGGCAAGCAGCGCTAGCTGGGCTAAGTAATGCGGTTTCAGGATTACTGGGTTTTGCCGATGAAGGGATCGCTTTCTTGTTTGGTGATTTGGCTTCTTCTGGTTTCATCTTTGCCGTTCGCGTTCTTCCTATCATCATCTTCTTTAGTGCTCTTATCTCTGCCCTGTATTACTTGGGTATCATGCAAAAAGTGATTCAAGTTATTGGTGGCGGTATCCAGAAATTCTTGGGTACCAGTAAAGCCGAATCTCTTGTCGCAACGGGCAATATCTTCCTTTCTCAAGGTGAGTCACCACTGCTGATTCGTCCTTTCCTTTCGAGCATGACGCGTTCAGAACTGTTTGCGGTGATGGCTGGCGGTATGGCATCGGTTGCGGGTAGTGTACTCGGTGGCTATGCTGGTTTAGGTGTTGAACTGAAGTATTTGATTGCAGCGAGTTTTATGGCGGCACCGGGCAGCTTGTTGATGGCAAAAATCATCGTGCCTGAGCGTGCGACGCCAAGCGACTACACCAACATTGAACTTGATAAATCTGACCAAAGTAACGTGATTGATGCCTTGGCAAGTGGCGCGATGGGTGGCATGAAAGTGGCTGTTGCGGTGGGTACTATGCTGATTGCGTTTGTCAGTGTTATTGCCATGGTGAATACGGGTTTAGAAAACTTGGGCGAGCTATTTGGTTTCACTGGCGTTACGTTGCAAGCGATTTTTGGCTACCTATTCTCTCCATTGGCTTGGTTGATCGGTATCCCTTCAAATGAAGTGCTCGCAGCGGGTTCTTACATTGGCCAGAAGATTGTGATGAATGAGTTTGTGGCGTTCATTGACTTTGTGGAACACAAAGCGCTGTTGTCAGAGCACAGCCAAGTGATCATCACGTTTGCTTTGTGTGGTTTTGCTAACATTGGTTCGATTGCGATTCAACTGGGCTCTATCGGTGTGATGGCGCCAGAGCGTCGCAGTGACGTGGCAAACATGGGCCTTAAAGCGGTTGCAGCGGGTACGTTAGCCAACCTAATGAGTGCATGTTTGGCTGGGATTTTTATCTCTCTATAGTTCTGTCAGCATCAGCAGACGTCTTCTTTGCTAGCGAGAAGAGATGCTAATTAAAAACAAAAATGCCCTGTGAGAACAGGGCATTTTTTATACGTTAGATTTGCAAAGGTTAGGGTTGAGCTGGCTTATCGGCAATTAAACCGTAAGGTATTGAGGAAAAAACTTTCGGGTTGTGTTGCAGGGTGGGGGCTTCATTCACGCGCTGCCAATCGAGCAACATAATGGCTAGCACGTTACGGTGTTCGCCTGACTCTAACTCAAAATCACCGGATACTGACGGGATCATACCGCGTTCAGGGTCGATTGAAGCTTGAATGGCTTGGCGTGTTTTTTCCACCACCGGATCATCTTCTAGTCCTGCGAGTAAAAAGCTGATCCCGACTTCTGCGATGATGTCTTCTTTGGCTCGAATCAATATGGTGTCAATGTGTTCACGGAAATAGTCAAAGATCCATTGATGCCGCTTCTCATCCACTTGATGCTGATAGTACTCTGAATCAGCGAAGATGATATGGGTCATTCCGTAGAGCTTGTTGCCGTATTGTTGGCCATTGAGCTGTTTATCTTTTGCATCCGGATAGGTTTGGCGGAAGGCATCAATAAACGCTTGCACGACGTCTTGCTCCCCAAGCTGCTTAAGCCAATAAACTTGATTGGCCAGCTGAGCTGCCCACGCTTCAATCATTTCCGGATTGGTGGCGTATTTTTTAAAGTCGTAGCGGCGGATCACTTCACGTAATCTATCGTCTTGTTTGTGTTCTAAACCATATTCGTTGGCACGAGCCATCGAGCCAAGCAGATCCACACCAAGATACAGATACTCAGGCATGTGTTTTGTGGCGGTATAACGGCGTACACTTCGTTCATCAGTATCATCAAGATAGCTTGCAATACGCTTTTCAGAATAAAGAATGATTTGCTCGGGCGTATACACTTCAGAAGCAAAGCGATTTAAGCGGCTTGCGACTCTCGCCATATCACTCCAAACGGCAGCAGAATATTTTGGGTCGAGTGTTTGGCGATACATACGCAATCCGTAATGACCTTCTTTAAAAGGCGACAAGGTATAGAGTTGCTGCTCGTAAGTGCTTTTTATCAAGGAGGCTGATTGCTGGTAAGTGGGTTTGCTGTTTTCTTCACTGGCAAAGGCAGAGAAGCCGATACCGAGAGAGAGCAGGGTAATTAGTATCCGTGTGGCGATATTCATGACTGAGTCCCATATCAAGATGATAAATTGAAAGGTATCAGTTATTGCCACCGTTTATGTAAGCGTCAGGTCAAATGGCGGTAGGAATTATCTGGCGAAAGGTGAGATTTATTCGCTCCGATTTGGCTTTAGCGGTTTTGGGTACACAATGTCGCCAATAGTGCTGAGTGCTGCCTGCCATGATCAATAACGATCCACTGGTCAGTTCGAACTCGATTTTCTCTTTGGTAATGAGGTGTTGAAGAACAAAGCGACGGCTTTCTCCCAAATTGACGGAGGCGATGACAGGATTGCCGCCCAGTTCTGGTTCGTCATCCTGATGCCAGCCCATAGAGTCTTGTCCATTGCGGTAGAGATTCGCCAATACCGAGTTAAATAAATGGCCGGAGGCATTCTCGCAACGCGCTTTTAGATCGAGTAACGTGGGTGTCCAAGGCAGAGGTTGCATGGTCAAGCCTGAATAAGTGTAAGCCGCGTCACCACACCAAGCCTGAAGGCGAGGTTGTAGGACTTGGCGGCCAAACATTTGAATGGCTTTTTGCTCCCACGGAAGTTCATGCTTTAGCTGAGCAAAGTACGTTTCGGCTTGATCTTGAGAAAGAAATGTCGGCCACCACAGCAACTGGCCATCGGTTATGGTCAGCCAATCGGGTGAATCAAACAAAAACAGCGAAGATGACATACACTTACCTAGAAAGAGACGAAATATTGCTTACCTATAAATACAAGATTGGTTTATTCTTATACATATATTAACTTTTTTAACAATAATAACGATTTATTATTTGCTTGTCCTACGTTGTAGGCGTTGATCTGGGGATTTAATGAAATATACGTTTGGAAAGCGATGGAGTGTTAACTTATTGTTTCTCCTGTTCATCACTCTTTCCGTCGGCATTGTCGAACTGCTTAATCATGAGCAGAAAAAAGTGCGCCAAGAGTATTTCCAGCGAGAAGCAAAAGAGCAACTATCCACCATTCGTTCGAAGTTGGAAGCGGCGATCGTGTCGGACATCTACATCGTGAGCAGTCTAGCAACGCTCATTTCTCTTCATCCAAATAGCAACAAGCAAGCGCTTGACCAAGCTTCTGAGAAAATTCTGCGCAAAGGGAAACATTTACGCGTTATAGGCCTCGCAAGAGATGACGTGGTGAATTATGTCTATCCATGGGTCGGAAATGAGAGCGTCTTAGGATTGGACTACAAAAAAGAACCAGCACAGTGGGAATCTATCGTTAAAGCGAAAACCATTGAAGAGATTTTTATTGCTGGCCCGATTGAGTTAGTTCAAGGAGGTAAGGCGCTGGTGGCTCGTGTGCCTATCTTTAGCGATCCCCCGCTTAATTCCCAATATTGGGGTGTGTGCAGTGCCGTACTGAATTTTGATTCGCTATTGATGGAGGTTGGATTTGCCAGTTTTGCCTATCAATATCGAGTCGCGATAAAAGGTTTGGATAGTGAAGCCGAGAAAGGAGCGATGATTTACGGTGATGAAGCGACGTTCAATGATGCATTTGTCAAAGAGCGTGTGAGCTTTCCTTACGGAGGTTGGGTATTGGCTGTGGCCGATGATGGGCGCTATGCCGCGTTAATGCCCTGGTATCAAACACAAATTGTGCGCTTGATTGGTTACCCCACTGCATTAATACTCTGTCTGGTGTTTCTCGCTATTTATCGTCTCTATACGATGGCGCATAGCCGCTCTTTGCATGATGAGCTGACGGGGTTGCCGAACCGACGTTACTTTATGTATTCCCTAGAACACCATTTTGAACACGCCAAGAAACAAGGCCGCGATGATACCTTTGCCGTCATTAATCTCGATCTCGACCGCTTTAAACAGATCAATGATACTCATGGGCATGCAGCTGGTGACAAAGTACTGATTGCTTGTGCGGAAAGGTTGAAGAGTACTTTGCGCTCGACCGACTTAGTCGCACGCATTGGTGGCGATGAGTTTTTGGTACTCTCTGCAAGAATGACGCATGAAAAAGACATGGAAATCTTACTCAATAAACTCAAAGCGGCGCTTTGCTCGATGCCCATTGTGTATGAAGGTGAGTTGATCTATTTGCACATTAGCATTGGTTACTGCTTGTTCCACCATGAGATGAAAGATTCTGAAGAGATGCTCAAACAAGCCGACCAGCGTATGTATAACGAGAAAAAGGCCAACAAAATGCGTTTTGCCGCCATTAGCTAGCATTCAGATGAGTGTTAATTGTCGGCAAAAGAACCATTCGTGTTGCTAACAAAAAGAAACAACAAAGGCCCAGTTGGGCCTTTGTTGTTTTTGTACAGCAGTACTGTTTTCGTCTTGAGAGACTAGAGTTTAAATTCGTGAAGTTTACCTTGGACTCGATGCACTTCTGCTTGGTAACCGTTGACGATTTCGTTGAGGTTGTTCGCATGGCTACCGGTGCGATGTGCAATGTCGGCCAAAACATCGACATCTTTGTCGATCGCTTCACTGGCTTTGGACTGTTCAATGGTGGCGTTGGCAATACTACTGATGTGTTGATTGACCTGTTCGATAGCCGATTCCAGCTTTTCGACACTCTGTTTTACTACATCGACAGAATGGAACGTTTCATCACTGGCCTGTTTACTCTTCGCCATGTTATCCACCGCAGATTTTGTGTTGTCACGAATTTTATCCAGCAGTTTACTGATGCTCTCTGTTGCTTCTTGGCTACGCTGGGCAAGATCTCTGACTTCAGATGAGACAACTGCGAAACCACGGCCATGTTCTCCTGCTCGGGCGGCTTCAATCGCAGCATTGAGCGCCAAGAGGTTGGTTTGTTCGGATACGGCGTTGATGGTCGCGACGATTTGCCCAATGCTTTGTGTATCGCTTTCTAACTCATGCATGCAATGCTGCGTGGCGTCGATTTGCGCTAGCAAGCTTTTTACCGAATTAAATGAAAGTGTACTTTGGCTTTGGCACTCCAATACTTGCTGGTTCATATTGTCTGTGTCTTCGGTTGCACGCTCGGCTGAGTGGGCAATTTCAACACTGGATTGAGACAGTTCGGTCATTGCGGTGGCGATATTGTCACATTTTGCGATGGTTTCTTGGCCGCTTGAGTCGAGTTCTCCGGAAGTTGCGATGATTTGGTTTAGACGTTCTGTGCTGTGATCATTGGTCTCTTTGACATCTTGAATCAAATGACGAATCGCGTGGTTAAGTTGGTTAATGCTCGCCGCAATAGAGGCAATTTCGTCACGGCCCGTTTGGTCAAGATCGACGGAGAGATCGCAGCGTTTAGCCATCTCAGACAACTTGCTTGTTAAGGAGCCAACACGACTTCTCAAGTTAGTGACGGTCGCGATAACGATCCACGCAAACAGGAAGGAAAGCACAGCGGCGCCGATGGTGAGAACATTGCGGGTCATGATGGCGCTGGCTGCGCGTTGTTCTGAAAGGGTGTTCATTTCACCTTGTAACAAATTGCGGACTTGATTAATCAAGGTAATGCGTTCTGTTGCGAGTTTGAACCATTCTTGTGACGTTGGACCGTTGATGGCATCGAGCTGCTCAGATTGAGACAGGAAACTCTTCTGGATGCTTTCGACTTGCTGCCAAACTTGGTTGCGTTCTTGGGTTTGAAGCTGTTGCTTGAATTGTGGGGGAAGCTCAAGCATCGCGCTGCGCTTCGCATAGTCACCGGAGCTGATGTAGCCTTGGATATTGGCATACAGAACCGGGGTTGCTTGGCCGCGTGCAAACACACCATTAAGTGCGCCGCGTACCTGACCTGCTCGTTCCTTCATTATGATGATTGATACAAGAGATTCGCCAAGTGCACCAAGCTGGTAGTTACCCACTTGTGACAGCATTAAACGGCTGTTATCGATCGCCAATTGATTGAGGTTGGAGTAATAACCGAATGGGGCGATGGTTGGTGCGAGTTTGTCGACTCCGGCTCGGACGTTGTTCAGTTGGCTGAGTTGCTGAGTGATGTCGCTGACCAGCATATTGACGAAGGTACTATTTAGTAACTCGGGTTTGTAGCTGCGCAACGCGGCGATCGCTTGGTCTGCTTTTCCTCTTTGCTGCCCTAAGGCGGCGACTTGGTCTGGATTACCTTTGCTACCGAGTACGCCTGCGGTGAGTCCCCGTTCTACCGCTAAATTATGGGCCAGGTTGTCAAACAAGATCACCATCTTAATGGCTTCTCTGTCCACTTCTGACATCTTAGCCTGACGATTGAAATCAAGAATGGTATTGCCGGCTAGGAAAATGGAAATCAGTAAAGGAATTCCAGCCACAATACTCACGATGATATAGAGTTGGAACCGACGTAAAAGCGAATGCATAAAATCTCTCCAAGTCATACGAATCTGCGACGTACGACACGCTTATATTAAGAATTTCTAAACAAGTATAGAGTGAGATCACGCGCATGATGGATGGTAAAGTGAGATAACGTTGAGTGAATCACATAAATTTTAATCGGATTTATATCAAGCGTTTAAAACGCAACCACAGAGTATAATGCGTTATTGATAATGAAATTGTTAGCATATTGAACTGTGATTGCATTATGCAAATGCAATATGCAATTTCGCGTGTATAAATGCGCCAATTTGATACGGGAATCGTGATTTTATGCCCATATTAAACTTGGCACGTATTCTGCTTTAGTTAAGGTGACCCTTATTAAGCCGAGGGTCACCTAGCCAACTGACGTTGTTAGTGAATAATGACTTGTTCACACATATATACGGCCAAACACCTGATTGTGTTTGGCCTTTTTTTATTCCTCTTCTGAACATTTAGCATAACAGCTTGGCTGTCTTGGACAGACAGCGCCACGAGAACAAATAAGACGAGCAGGGGCTTCGATTCCTCGTTCAATCCATTTGATGTTCAATATTTTTGCGATGGTCTTGAGGTCTTTCCGCATGTGGAAAGGAATCTCAGCACTTCCGCCTTGTTTGACACATAGGCGTTTCAGTTCTTCAGCAATCTCGAGTGCATCGCCACCTTGGGCATTAATTGCAGGGTTAAGGTCGATGCCAGCGCACAACACTCGGTTGTTGCCCGCAGGGTCCATCACGTTAATGGATTCACAGCAATATAGCCTTGGCTCATTACCCACGTTTAAGATGGAAAGTTGTGCAGAACTGCCATTGCGTGGTTCGGATAGTCGGCGAAATACCGCCCAATGCTGGCATGGGTCGTTAACCGTTCGCATGTTTCCCCAAGGCAGAGGGATACCGTTACCACGATAAACCGCCTTTAACTTGCCCGGGCCATAAGCATCAAAGTAGTGCCAGTGAGGGTAGGGTGACACCACTGTCATACGTCGCATGGCGACCGAAGGCGAGACGCCCGCTTTCTGATGCACATCGATTTCGTAACCTGAGCGATCAAGCAATTGGCGGAAAGGCACTTTAGGGCAAAGGAGTGCACCAGCAAAAAAACTGGATTCAAAATCTCGCCAAGCTTGCAGAATGTCTTGTGAATTGAGCTCAGAGGTTGGGTTAACATCGTCATTCTGATCCCAGTTATTTTGGTGACCGATGGAGAGCACGTTTTTCACGTTGTCTGAGCTGTGCAAAATTCGATGACCGATGTACACCGCCAAATCGTATTTTAAGCGGGTTGGGTACTCTTTCATCAGATTGTTGAGGTAGATAGTGCCCGGTGGCTCCATAAAAGAGGTGACGAGTTGCTTGGCGTTAACGCCAAGTTCGTCCACTACATCTTTCGGCGTGCGATTGATCCAACGGATGTCCAAGCCAAGGCTTTTCGCAATGTCGATAAGATCTTCTGCCGATAAATTCAGGCGTTTCTTGCCAACCTCTTCCGCAGCTCTTTCCAAATCTGGGAAATGGTTTTGGTTGGCTTCTTGGTGAGCACGGATCAATAAGTGAGCGAATTGGCGTCCTGTAATGCCCGTTTGTGACAGCATTTCGGGAATGGCGATTTGTAAAATGTCGTTGGAGAAAAGAAAGCTGGGTTCTAACGCCATTCCATTTAAGCCACCGCGATTGCCTTTGTTGGGGGTAATCGCTTCGAGCTCGGGTTCATCGTCGAGGAACCAAGCGGGATCTTTTTGAAAAACTTCAGCAATCACTTCTAACATATCGATGCTTGGAACGCGTTTTCCCCGTTCGATCATCGATAGGTAGGAAACTGAAGGTGCGTATTCAGGGTTAATACGAATACAGCGCGCAGAAAGGTCTTCCATTGTTAAGTGGTTATTTTTCCGCAAATTTCTAATTTTTGTCCCCAGAAAATGCGATTGGCGAATCAAGCTTTTTGACACAGACATTTTGTAAAATTCACACTGTAAAATTTTTGTTGTGAAATTGTAGTAAAAAATTCGCTAGTCTACATACTAAGAGAGCAAGGAAAAGAACCTTCAACTTCACAAATTTGCTTGCAACTAAAACGTAAGTTTGAAGTATGTGCTCTAAAACAAAATTGTTGTGTGTTATCCAAGAGGACAAGACGATGAATATGCTGACATTCGATAAAAATGAAAACCAACAACAACGCCCATTTATCGCTGAAGCCGTATTTGCCGTCGAAGCGGTAAATTCTAATCAGCAAGATGAAAAACAACAAAAAGCGAAACAGCTTCTCGACAGAATGTTTCCGCTAGAATCTGGCTCTCATCAAGACGTAACCAGCTATGTGATCGACTATCGCCACCTGATGGCATATTTTGCAGATGGTTCTCACAGTGGCCTTCAAGCACCAAAACATTTTGTCGCTTTCACGGGAGAGAAGGAAGATCCTTGCTCTATCTTGCTACGCGATGAATCAGGCAGCCACATTGAAGTGATGCTGGGTTGCCACAAAGGCACAGGAAGTGTGGAACTTGTCGATATCGACGATATTCAATTGGAAACGCGCACGACCTTTAGCCCTGAATTAACTGGTGATGCACCAACGGCAATGCGTCATTGGATCAGTCTAGTGAAAGGCGACGTGAATGGTAAGCCAATGGCCAGCAGTGAAGATAAAGAATATACCGCGAAAAGTGGTGAAGATTATGTACTGAGTTACTGCTATAGCATCTAAATAGACACACAACTCAAGCCCCGAGTATCTCTGTTGATTCTTGGGGCTTTGTTGTTTGTGTTGAGTTTGTTGACCGTTATCATTTTTGAACGCTCAGCATGCAGTATGTCTTTCTTAGTGCGGGCACTCGAAGTCCTCTCGAGGCTTTCCTTGGCGTCTTTACAGTGGCATCACGCGGTTACGACCAAGTTGCTTCGCTTCATAAAGCAGTTTGTCAGCACGTTCGATCAACGATTCTGAAGTTTCGTCTGGCTTCAACTCGGCAACACCAAATGAAGCACTGATGTTTTCCACTTGCTGGCCAGAGCGTTTGTCTTTGACTTTCAGTTTTTCGATGGTGCGGCGAAGTGACTCAGCGTATTGACGAGCAATTCGCAGAGATTTATTGGGCACAATCAACGCGAACTCTTCTCCGCCAAATCGATACGCCGCAATACCTTCACGGCAACTTGTTTGCAGTCGTTTGGCAATCGCACGAATCACCGAATCGCCAAACAGGTGGCCATAGTTGTCGTTGAAGGTTTTAAAATGATCGATGTCGAGCAAGATAAGGCTTAGGTTTTGCTGGGCATTTACTAGTGCCTTGAGATCGCTATCGAACGCACGGCGATTATAAAGTGCGGATAGTCCATCAAAGAGAGCGTCTCTTTGCACTTCCGCTAACTGCTCTTTCAAGCGAGAGATTTCGTTGCTTGCGTTATTGAGTTGGCTCGTGAGGAAACGGGTGGAGTGGCGGATCTCGCGTGACTCCGTCACCAGTTCACGTATAACGCCCATCACTTCTTCAATACTCAAGCCTTCATCTTCTACTTTCTCTAACTTGCTGAAATTTTTATCAACGAGTGTCGAAAAAGAGGAAGTGTCCGCGATGGTATCCGTCATGGAGCTCGCAACCTCGAGCAACAACACTTCAATGTTGCTTCTCAGGTCCTTCATGCTGGTTTCCGCTTTGCTCGCTACGTAGTTGTTGTAGAGCTGCTCGTTAGTCGCGGGTGGGCAGATACCGTAGTTTTCTAAAACGGTATCCATTTCCTGATTGAGTTGAGGAATAGCGTTGTCCACGTAGGTATACCAAAGGGCATAGTTTGCAGGTGTGGCCGCTACGTGGTTCTTAATCATCAAAGGTACCGCTTTTTTTAAATTAGCGGTGGATTTCTTAAAGTCGTCGCTTGTCATTCTAATTATGCTTTTAACGAGAGCTAACAATCATATAGCTAAGAGTAGCGGAACAATGATTGTAGTGCTTTAATTTTTATCATTTTTGAGCAGGAATTATTAAAAAAAACCATGCAGCAATCAATATATTTAATGGCTGGTATGCGATCTATTGAATTGTGATTTGAAAGGGAAGTGTTCCGCAGGGAAGTGAGAAAGATGGTGTTGAAACAACTGCCTTACCTCTCGCGGAACAAATTTGGGGAATAAATGTGCAACAGAGTGAATTGCAATGGATGGAACCTTAAACCAGATAATTTGTAAAATCCAGTTTGAAATCACTGTTTGTAGGTATGAGACGAATTGAAAAGAAAATGAGGGACACAAAATATGCCCCTCATTGGAGAATAAACAGAAAACCGACGTTGCTATTGGAACAAGGTTAAATACTCGCCGTAACCCATGTTCTCCATTTGAGCCACTGGAATAAATTTCATGGCCGCTGAGTTCATACAATAACGCAATCCGGTTGGTGCTGGTCCATCGTCAAACACATGTCCTAAGTGCGAATCCGCAAACTTGCTTCGTACCTCGGTGCGAGGGTACAGCAGTTTGTAGTCGGTTTTGGTGACAATGTAAGCCGAGCTAATCGGTTTGGTAAAACTTGGCCAGCCTGTACCGGATTTATACTTGTCGGTTGAAGAAAAGAGTGGCTCACCAGAGACAATATCGACATAGATACCCGCCTCTTTGTTGTCCCAATATTCGTTGTTAAAGGGTCTTTCAGTGCCTTCTTTCTGTGTGACGTAATACTGTAAATCTGTCAGTTGTGCTTTGATCTCTTTGTCCGATGGGCGCGAGTAGGTTTTGGCGTTTTTCGTCAGTGCTTTCTCATCAATCAACTGACGCAGTGTTTTGGGTTGCTCAATGCGGTCATCACCAAAGACTTTATCGAGATACTGGTCACGACCAGAGGCGTGGCGGTAATACTTGTATTTCAAGCTACTTTTTTTGTAGTAATCCTGATGGTATTGCTCTGCGGGATAAAACGCTTCGTACTCAATCAGTTCCGTTTTAAGTGGTTTTGGGTAGATCTGCGCCTCATCGACTTCTTTAAGAAACCGCTCCGCAATCTGTTTTTGCTCGGCAGTATGATAAAAAATAGCAGGGCGATATTGTGGACCTCGATCGACAAACGAACCTTTATCGTCGGTAGGGTCAATATGGCGTAGAAAGTAATCTAACACCGCTTCATAGCTGACAACGTTAGGATCGTAGCGAAATTGAATCACTTCAATATGACCCGTTTTACCCGAGGAGACTTGTCTATACGTCGGATTCGCCATTTCGCCACCCGAATAACCAGACACCACATCATACACTCCATTTAGTTTTTCAAGGTCTGATTCAGTACACCAAAAACAACCGCCGGCTAGCGTTGCAACGGGCAAGGATGCTAAGTTTGGTGAGGTTTTGTCCATGGTATCGGCAACGCCGACTTTGGCGAGCAGAGTGAACATAAGTGGCAGCGCAATGGCTGCGGAAATGAGTAATTTGCTGAGTTTTTTCATTACTACCTCAATGGAATTTATTGAGAACATACGTAACAAGAAAGGCCAAAGGCCAAAAAAATTTCCTAGAAATGCAATTTTCCGTTGCTATCCGGTTTTAGCTGGCTAGAGTAGAGCCACTAATGGTCAATGTTGAGAATAGAAGCCATGCAAGCAGAAGTTAAGTGGGTAGAAGATTTTAAATTTTTGGGTACCTCGCAGTCAGGACATTCCGTTGTTATGGACGGAAATGGGGGTGCAACGGCGCCAAGCCCTATGGAAATGGTGCTAATGGCCGCGGGTGGTTGTAGCTCTGTTGATGTGGTAGACGGTTTGAAAACGGCAGGTCAGAAAGTGAGTTCTGTGAATGCAAAACTGAGCACAGAGCGTCGTGAAACCGCCCCGCGTATTTTTACCGCAGTGAACATCCATTTCGTCGTTTCGGGTGAACAACTTGATGAAGCGATCGTGGCAAAAGTGACGGCGGACTCTCTCGAAAAATATTGTTCTGTGTGCTTAATGCTCGGTGCCGGTGTCGAAATGACGCACAGCTGGGAAATCGTTTAAATCCAAACGACACAAATAACTCGATAAAGCGGAAGAGAAAAGTGAAGGCTTTTCTCTTTTTTCTTTTTGACTTCTAGTTAGGATGGATGAGTATTTTTCGTCACTTAGGATGAGGTATATCCGATGACTGAATTTGAAAAAATGAATTCCGGGCAAATCTTTGATGGCGCGGATGCGGAAATTGATGCGATTCGCAATCGTGCGGCGGTGTTATTGAAAGAGATCAACGCGGCAACGGAAACAGAACAACGCATCGCACTGCAAAAACAGCTCTTTGCCAGCATGGGCAACAGTTATATCCAGCCTCCATTTATGTGTGAATTTGGCAAAACCATCTCTATTGGTGAGGAAACGTTCATCAACATGAATGTTGTGATGCTGGATGGGGCGCACATTACGATAGGCAGTCACGTGTTAATTGGCCCGAGTTGCCAGTTTTATACCGCTTCTCATTCCCTTGATTATCGAAGTCGACGCCAGTGGGAAACCTTCTGCAAACCAATTGTTGTCGAAGATGATGTTTGGATTGGTGGAAATTGCGTCATCAATCAGGGGGTCACCATTGGAGCTCGTTCTGTCATCGCTGCGAACTCGGTGGTTAATCATGATGTCCCGCCTGACTGTTTGTATGGGGGCACCCCAGCGAAACTGATTCGACGGTTAGACAAGTAGCGCAAACAGTTTGCTAAGGACTTTGATGCGGAAAACGCTCATGCTGCTTGTTCGCTATCAATCCGTTGGTTCGTATAGCGCTAGATAATGCTTGAGCGATTTGCTTGCGGTTGTTTCAAACTCTTCATCGTGCATACGCATTGCTTGGATTCGGTCTAGGCGAAACTGACGGTAATCTTGGCGAAGTTCGCACCAGGCGACCAGTGTCCAAACCTTGCCCCAAAAGAACTGGCCAAGAGGTTGGATTTTACGTTCAGTGGTTTGGCCGTTTTCATCTTGATAATCGAGGCTGACTTTAAAGTGATGTTCTATCGCGTGTCGCAGCAGTTGCCCGCGCTTTGCGGTTTCTGAATGGGTATGAAACTCTGGCACAATGAGAGGAAAATCTTCCACTTGCTGTTTGAGTTTATCCGGCAGGACGGAAAGAATCTTGATGGAGGCGGAGCGCGACGCGTCGGCCAATTCTGCATCTGACCAAGCTCGCACCATTCGCATGCCAAGTTCCAGTGCCATCATCTCTTTTTCAGTAAACATCAGCGGTGGCAGGTGAGAACCACTTTGGAGTAAGTAGCCAACGCCCGCTTCTCCTTGAATGGGAACCCCTGAGTGAATCAGTGACTGAATATCACGATAAATCGTCCGCTCGCTCACTTCCATTGTTTCGGCAAGTTGCTTGGCGGTGACTGCGTAACGCTTTGAGCGTAATAGAGTGAGCAGTTCAAATAGTCGTTCTGATTTACTCATGGTGTTCCTAAATTAAACAAACTGGGTTAAGTGAGGCTTGTCGATTACTGAGTACTGCATGAACTCATTTTGATCAACTGATGTTGCATCACTAATGACGGATGCTCGATCAATCCCATCAATGGTTGGCAATCAGGGCAAGTCGTAAACTGTTCACCGGCACTCTTGGCATCGTCCATTGTTTGCCAGTAAACAATGTCTGTCCAACGATTGGTGGTGCAGTCGTGACTTAGCGAGCGATAAAGAAAACCGGGTAGAGTGGCGATAAATCGATGGCTTTGTTCTGTCGCTGCAACGATGTCTTGCTCTGTTGCCCCTTCCACTAATGTGTAGCTTACTAACTCGATAACTTGTTCCATGAGAGATTCTCCTGTTGTGTGATAGTCAAACTCACATTACCTCTCTTCGCTGTCAGAACGTGTCAGTAGCCGAATCCCAGTACGGTGCATCACTGCCCAGCTTTTCATTGAGGAAGTCGATAAACATCCGGACTTTCAATGGCATGTGTTTGCGTTCTGGGAAAACAGCGTAGAGAAAATGTTGTGGCAACTGATACTCAGGCATGAGGTTGACGAGTTTTCTATCACGTAACTCTTTGCCGATGATAAATGTCGGCATTTGCGCAATGCCAATGCCGGCAAGCAGTGCTCTTCGGATGGCTTCACTATTGTTGACGATAAAATTGCCCTTAGGCAGAACTCTGTATTCGTTACCTTGATTGAGAAAAAGCCACTCGTTACCACCGCGAAAATAACTGTAGCGCAAGCAATTGTGCTGAGCGAGATCGGCCGGTTTGCTCGGTGAACCCATGCGGGAAACATAGTCTGGCGAGGCACATAACACGGTGCGGCAGGGCGCAAGACGTTTTGCGATAAGGTTCGAATCAGGCAGGTGACCAATACGAATACCGAGATCGAAGCGGCCAGCCACGAGGTCGACCATCTGATCTTCCAACTGCAAATCTACTTCGACCTTAGGATAACGGCTCAAAAATTCACTGATTAGTGGGGCAACATGAAGCACACCAAAAGTCATTGGGGCCGTGATTTTCAGTCTTCCTCGTGGTTCACCTTGGAGTTCGGTAACGGCATCAACCCCTTGTCTGGCCAGATTGAGTGCTTGCACCGCATACTCGTAGTAACGTTCTCCCGCCTCCGTTAAGCTCAGCTTTCGAGTGGTACGATTCAACAAGCGGCTACCGAGTTTATCTTCGAGATGATTGATGCGTTTACTAACGGCGGATTTGGTTAAATGGAGCTGTTTGGCAGCAGAGGAAAAGCTACCGCATTCAACAACCGAGACAAAAATCGGCAAATCGGAGAATTGACTATGCATAGGGCTCGTGATGAAAATGAGATTGTTGCCACTAAGGATACAATGTTTTTCTTAGTGTGGTGATTATCTTAAATAGAAAAACAATCTAAACTAGCGAAAAATGAGTTGGTTGTGGAAGTAAAACAATGAAATACGAATGGATCTGGTTTGACGCAGACGAAACCCTTTTTCACTTTGATGCTTTTAAAGGCATGCAATTGATGTTTGCCCGTAAAGGCGTGGATTTCACGCAAGAGGACTTTCAAGAGTATCAAACTGTCAACAAACCACTTTGGGTAGACTACCAAGATGGCAAGATCACCGCAGAAGAGATCAAGCATCGACGTTTTGCTGAGTGGGCGAAAAGACTGGACACCACGACTTTGGAGCTTAACTCTGCGTTTCTCGATGCCATGGCGGATATTTGTACTTTACTGCCTGGCGCACAAGAACTGATGGAAGCGCTACACGGCAAAGTGAAGATGGGCATTATCACCAACGGTTTTACTGAGTTGCAGGCCGTACGTTTAGAGCGCACCGGAATGAGTGCCTATTTCGACAAAGTGGTGATCTCAGAACAAGTGGGCGTTGCGAAACCGGATCTCGCCATTTTTGACCACGCGTTGCAAGTGGCAGGATTGCCATGCAAAAGCAAAATTCTGATGGTGGGAGACAACCTTCACTCTGACATTCTCGGCGGGCTGAACTTTGGTATTGAAACCTGTTGGTTGCAACATCCAGGGAGTCAGCCTGATGCCGCGATTGCTCCTCACTACACCGTGACGTCACTGTCAGCGCTGAAAGCCATTCTTCAAGCGTAAGATCAAGCTTCTTTGCGAGCTTTTCCGGGGCTAATAAGAAACGCTTTCTTAAAGGCCCTTGAAAACGCCGCTTCCGAGCGATAGCCCACCGATTCGGCGACCAAAGCGATGCTGTCTCCAGCCTTAATTTGGCTCCAAGCAAGCTGCATGCGCCACCACGTCAAATACTCGATGACCGTTGAACCACTGATCTGACGAAACGTGTTCGCGAGTGCACTGCGCGACATAGCGCAGTGCTTGGCGAGAGATTCCAATGTCCAGTCATGTTGTGGCTGCTGGTGAACCGCAGAAATGACATGACGCAGCTTGGGGTGGGCGTACAAAGAGAGCAGCCCCACTTGTTCGGGGTGCGAGTACAAGTAAGCCCTTAACGCGTTGATAAACAGCAGTTCGGCAAGCCTGCCGATGATCACATCCGACCCTGTTCCGTCTTGGTAACTTTCAGCAAGAATCATTGACATGATTGGCGTCAGCCATTTTTCACTTTCTTCTGCTTTGATGACGAAGACACAAGGCAAGGCTTGCAAAATGCCATGAATGCCAATGTGTTGGAATTCGACTTTCGCGCATAATAATCCAGTGGAGTTTGGATCTTGGCATTGCGCATAGCTGAGATGCTGCTGCTCGCCAATCAATGGTGTAATGGGGGAGAGGCGATGGTTGAGCTCTTTGGGGAAAATGACCAAGTCACCCGTGCGCAGGGTTTCTTGCATCACGTCAGGAACATCTAAACGACAGTCGCCTTTGGTCACCATATGGAAACTGGTGTGGGTGGCTTCGTCTTTATTTATCACCCAGTTTCCGCACACTTGGGCATTGTGATACACCTCAACGTCCAACCGCATATGTTGAATTAAATGAGAAAAGGGCTCCAAATTGTACTCCTGAGCATAATTTGTGGACGAGAAAGCATTCATCGTACAGAACAATTCCTTTACTGTTAACCCCGTTAAAACGAATTATTCCTGCATTTGTTGGTGGTAATTCCAAAGTAATCACACAAACTAAACCGCGATAAGACAACGCGTTAAGACAAAAGGGAGCTGACCTTTGCCATGCCAACTTCAGAATTGAAATCGACAAGCAGAAAAACAACGTTGAGTGATTTTATCTCGACCGCGAAAACCCCTTCAATTTTGAAACGCTCCATCAAGGTGGCGGCGATTGTCGGTACGGTACTAATGATGATCAATCACGGTGATGCATTATTCGCGGGTCAGGTCGAGAGTGAGCGCGTACTAAAAATTTTGCTGACTTATATGGTGCCATTTTGTGTTTCTACCCAAGCCAGCGTGAGTGCAACATTGGCCATGCGAAAGAGTGCGTAACTGAATGAAATTTAGACTATTCCAAAAGAAATTAGAGCAAGACCAGATCATTATTGATCGCTCACGACTAGTAGAATTAGAAGCAACCGAAGCACGCTATCAGCAGTTTGTCCAAGATAATCCCTTGGCTTATGCGCAGCAAATTGTCACCAACGCGAGCAATGTAAATAAGGCGTCTGCCAATCGCATGACTTCTATTACAGAAAGCTCCGAGTTGGTGGGGTATTTCATCGAGCAATCTAACGATATTGAACGTTTATCCGCAGATTCTTATCGCTCAGCGACGCAAACAGCAGACACTGCGTCACAGGCCATTTTGAAGTTGCATAGTGTTATGGAGCAAATCCATGATTCAAAAGTGCAGATTTGCGAATTTACCAAGTTGTTGAATTCGTTAGAGCAAAACAACCAAAACATCGGAAAATTGGTGGACTCCATCAAAGGTATTGCTGCACAAACCAACTTGTTGGCACTGAATGCGGCGATTGAGGCTGCGCGCGCCGGTGAGCACGGACGCGGCTTTGCGGTAGTCGCAGACGAAGTGCGCTCTTTGGCCAACACGGCAACGGAATCTGCCGACAGCATTAGCTTTGAGATGAAATCCATTATGGATATTTCTGCGCAGGTGATGGAAAAGCAGAAGGAAGTGGAGCAAGTCATCCACTACAGTGCAGAAATTGCAGAAAAAACCGTGAGTGATATGGAAAGCTTGGTGCAGATGTCTGGTGAAAGCCAACGCTCGGTGGCGAATGTTATTGAGAGTGTGCAAAAGCAGCTATCAGATTCACATACGATTCAAAGTAATATGCATCGTTTGGTTGAAGACACCAGAACGGCGTTATCGTTGTCAGGTTCTAACCACGAGCTGGCGAAGCAAATTACTCAAGCACTGATTGACGTAAAATAATTTCCCCAACGGCGCAGGGACGCGCACTCCCTCTCTCAGGATTTCACTTGTCTGACAAACGCATCCGACAAGGATTGAAACAAGCGGTCTATCGACGGTCTTTGCTCAATATGCTCAAACAACGGCGTATGCACATCGGCAAGGATTTCCGCGTTATGATTGCTCAGTTGATTACACAATTGAACGGGTTTGACTATCTTGGCCATGTCGGCATCGATCAATAAACACGCTTGAGCAAGGATGATCTGCCCTCCGGATTTTTTCAGCAGCACACGTTGCGCGGTCCCCACAATTTTTTGTCCAGCAATGTTGAGATTGTAATCACCATCACAATAAGACCCCGGAGTGGCATGAACATTGGCCTCTAAGCCAAATTGCTGAAAAAAGCCGCGCAGAGTATCACACAGTTTCAAATAGGCTGAACGGATGTCATAGGCTTGATCTTGCGGCCAGTGGTAGAGGTGCGAGAGGTTAATAATGCCCGGCACTTGTGGTACCGGCGCTCCCCCAGTTTTTCGTGCCGTCAGTTTCCAGCCAAGCTCGGCGAGTTCAGCGCGTAAATGTTCGGTTTGTGGCCATTTATTACCCGCGGGTAGCACAAGCGTGGGGTGCTTTACTTGCCAAAGCAACAGAACCTGATCGAGTTCACCAGCCTGTACCTGCTTGATCAACGCCTCTTCTCGCTCGAACATCGTTTCTGCATCAATACTGAGATAACGAACTAATCTGTTTTTTGTAGCCACAATGTTCCTCACACCATTACGACGACGATGAAAAAACCGCCCGTAGGCGGTTTAGTCTCGATTTTTCATGTTCTTAAACCAAGGCCAGTTTAAGACCTTCCGCCAATCGCGTCACGGCTTCTTTCAACTGTTCTGGCGTAGCATTGGTGAAGTTGAGACGCAGCGCGGCTTGCGCTTTTTGTCCCGCAGGGTAAAACACCGGGCTAGGGACCACCGCGACACCATTACCGAGCAGCGATTTAGCCAGTGCGAACGTATCGCATTCTGGTAGCGTTACCCAGACAAACATGCCGCCATCGACCGATTTCAACTGGCAGTTTGCAGGCAACTGCGTTTGCAGCGCCTCTGCCAATACTTGGTAGCGAGATTGATATAGCGTGCGGATTTTTTCCATATGCTCTGGGAATTTTTCATGCTCAAGCAAACCGAGCAGCAGGGCTTGCATCGGCACGCTGGAATGAAGGTCGGCCCCTTGTTTTACTTTGATTAACGGTTCTAGGTAGCTGACTTTGCCGGTTACGATACCAATGCGTAGACCCGGAGAGGCGATCTTTGAAAACGAACGAAGCACAATCGAATCTTGCGGGCAGAAATCGGAAACCAGCGGCAGCGCTTCACCTTGGAAGCGAAGCTCACGGTATGGCGCATCTTCAATAAATGCCACTTTGTGTTCGATACACAGTTTGGCAACCTGTTTGCGCGTTTCGAGTGACCAACACACGCCAGTTGGGTTGTGAAAATCAGGTACGGCGTAGAACATTTTTGGCGAATGCTGCTTAAAACACGCTTCAAGTTCGTCAAGATTCGGCCCTGCTTCGGTTTGAGAAACCGTGACAATGTTGGCACTGACAAGGCCAAACACTTGCATCGCACCAAGATAGCTTGGCGCTTCCATCACCACGGTGTCGCCCGGGTTAATATAAGCGCGAGCGATGAGGTCGAGCCCTTGCTGCGAACCGGTACACGCCATTGCCATGTGTGTTTCAGGCAGCGACATGTAGGTTTTTAGAAAGTTAAGCAGTGGGGCGTAACCCGCCGTGGCACCGTATTGGAATACTTGCGGCATCTCAGAGAGTTTTTCCAATGTCGGTTTCATTAACTCGATTGGGAAAGTTTGCTCATCAGGCAAACCACCAGCAAGAGAAATGACACTAGGATCGCTCGCAGCAGCGAGGATTTCGCGAATATAGGACGATTGAATTTGTTGTAACGAACGAGCGATTTCCATTGTGTTTCCTGTCTGTCTTTTATTTTGTTTATTCGACTGATAGTACATGGGGTTGAGTTTTGTGAAATGTCCATTTATGCTCTTGAATATGTCCATTTATGCTATTTTCGTTGATGAGCCAGCAGCACATATCCCGTATCAATGACGTTCTTTACTTCATTCATCAAGACATCAGTCGTGAACTGTCTGCCAAAGCACTGGCCGATGTGGCAGCTTACTCCGAGCAGCATTTTCATCGCGTGTTTAAACAGGTCGTTGGCGAGTCCATTCATCAATATATTCGGCGCACTAGAATGGAGTACGCGGCCAATCAATTGATGTTTGATACGCGCTCGTCGGTACTCGATATTGCCAACAAATGCGGTTTTAGCTCGGTCTCTTCGTTTAGCCGAGCGTTCAAAGCGACATTCTCTATGGCGCCCGGAGAGTGGCGTTGTCACGATTTACACATCTCCGATAAACCCTATTTGAAGGATCCTGAGGTAGCGGCGGGTTATCATCGCGTGGCGAAACGGACCTTACCCGAACCGAAAATTACCGAAGTGCCAGAGCGCATGGCGGCGTATGTGCGCCATGTGGGATATAACCGTTCGATCAAAAATGCGTGGCTGATCCTCAAAGCGTGGGCAAACAGTGAAGGGCGCTCATTTGAGGTGCAATTTGGCTTGCACCATTCCAACCCAGCGTGGGTTGAGTTGGATAAGTGCCGTTATGTGGCCTGTATCGCGATAGATAAGCCTTTGAAATATCGGGGAGTGGTGAATCAAATGGTGATTCCTGGTGGTTTGCACGCGGTGTTTCGTCTGCATGGGGTGTATGGGGAATTGCTGCCTCAAATCAGCATGGTGTTGGAAAAATGGTTGCCAGCGTCAGGCTTCAAACTGCGCTCAACGCCCGCTTATGTACACTATCACAGCAATCATTTTGTCAATGAAAGTGAAGCGTTCGAGCTGGATTTTTATCTGCCTATCAGTTTTTTCTGAGGCGCTTTTCTGAGGACGAGTTCGCCACGTGTTATCCACGCGGCGTTTTATGGTGCCGTGATTTTAATCGCTATGGACGCTCACCTGCTGCTAGGCGACGTTCGATATCTGCTACCACTTCTGGGAAGTCAGCAATGGTGTCGATGAGGTAATGCGGCGAGCTCTTGAGTAATTTTGCACGCGCTTTTTCACGAGCGGCATTAAGTGTCGCTTCGTCCGCGGCTTGGTACTCTTCAAACGTAAGACCTGCTTCGTTGCCAGAAAGCAGTAAACCAACGGTCCACATACCGGCGTTATGACCTTCATCGATACCCGGGGCTGCGTCATCCACTTTGATACAGGCATTTACGTCGGTCACGTTCAGCTCAATCACGTTCTTGAGTGCCATAAATGGCGCAGGGCGACCACCTTGTGGCAGGTCATCCGTTGCGACTACGTAATCCGGTTTGTAGCCGTAATCCGCTGCCTCCGGAATCAGCACGTCCATCACTTCGCGAGGGTAACCAGAACAAGAACCGATCTTGATACCTTTGTCTTTCAGACCGTTTACCACTTCAACTGCGTTGAGGATTGGTTCTGCGTGGTCAGCCACTTTTGCTTTTTGCAGAGGCATAAATGCCGCGTAAATTGCGTCGATGTCTTCGTTGGTCATTGAGCGCCCAAACTTCTCATTCCAACGCTTATCAACCGCAGGAATACGACCCACTGCTTGGATGTGATCCCACTTACCAAGCCCCATTGGTTCACGCGCTTCTTCAAGACCGATTTCAAAATCAAAGCCTTGTTTGAACGCTTCCACAAAGATACTGGTTGGTGCAAAAGAGCCGAAATCGACGATAGTACCAGCCCAGTCAAAGATCACTGCTTGAATTGGTGAGTTGCTCATGTTCAATCCTTTTTCTTGCTTGCCAGAGCGCTTGCCTACACGTAGGAACCGCGCTCTGGGTAAATTGGTTTTTGTTGAGGTCTATTGACCCTAAAAGTAGTTAAAGTCTTTACACACTTTGGCGATGGCTTCTTCGAAGATCGCCAACGCTTCTGTTAGTTGTTCGCGAGTAATGATCAGCGGTGGGCTGAGTTGAATCACGTTGCCTTGAGATACCTTGAAGCTCACGCCATTGTTGAGGCATTGGTACAACACAGCTTCCGCTTCGTCATACGCACGCGCTTTGCTTTCGTGGTCAGTAACCAGTTCAATGCCCCACAACATGCCGATGCCACGTACATCACCAATCACTGGGTACTTGGCTTTCATCTCTAGCAACTTTTCACGCATAAACTGGCTGTCGGTTTTGGCTTTATCTAACAAGCCGCCCTGCTCAATCGCTTCCATGGTTGCCAGCGCCGCAGCACAACCGATAGGGCTTTTCTCATGAGTGTAATGACCCATGGAGATTTGCTCGGCGGTGTTGTATTTGTCTTTGGTTACCATGGCTGCGATAGGCACTAAGCCTCCGCCCAAACCTTTACCGATGCAGAGCATATCTGGCTCGATGTCGTAGGCTTGGTAGGTAAACCATTCGCCGCTGCGACCCATGCCATTCGGGATGTCGTCGATGATCAACATGACATTGTGTTTGTCACAGATTTCGCGGATGCGTTTCCAGTAGGCTTTGCTCGGCACTTGAACATCCGTGTTGCGAACCGCTTCTGCGATAAATGCGCCCACGCCGCCTTCTTTCTCAATCACGTATTCAAGGTAGTCGGCGTAATGCACATCGCTGCCGTCCGCGACAGGGAAAGCACCACGATAAGACACCGCTGGTGGAATGCGTTCAACACCTGCCATTAATGGTCCCATGCCTTGGCGGAAACACGCTTCGCCGCCCACAGAGATGGCATCCAACGATGCGCCGTGGAAGGAGTCCCACAGAGACACCACCTTGTAGTTGCCCGTGATGTGGCGCGCTAGTTTAAGTGCCATGCCAACCGCAGATGTGCCACCAGGAGCAAACAGCACGCGGTTCAATTCGCCGCCACAGATTTGGGTGAGCTTTTCGGCACATTCAATCGCGGTCTCGTTGGTAAAACGACGTGGTGAAAACGGCAGTTTGGCAATTTGCTCTTGCACACGTTTAATCACATGCGGATGACCGTAGCCCAGCTGATGGACGTTATTGCCATGAAAATCCATGTACTTTTTGCCCGTAGCATCTTGGATGTAGATGCCTTCTGCTGCTTCCAAGGTATCTAAGCAAGGCGTCGACATAGCTTGATGAAGAAAGACCTCCGAATCACGCTTTAGTAATGCTTGCGTGCGTTCGTCGTCCATCGATGCATTCCAAGCTTGGCGCGCCGGTGTCGTGTTGACATCGCCTTCGCTGCGGAAATGAGTCGGCTTTATATTCTGAGTCATAGCGCTCTCTCAATCAGAAGGCTGCTTTACGCAACTTGCCAGTACATTGCTTTTTCAATCGCACCGATTAAGCGCTCGATATCTGCTGGGTAAACTTCGCCAATGTTGCCGATACGGAAGCAATCTGCGTTCGACACCTTACCCGGATAAATCACAAAACCTTGCTCTTTCAAACGTGTGTAGAACGCTTTGAATTGGTAATCACTGTGCGTCGGAGAGTAGAAAGAAGTGATGATTGGTGAGTGAAGGTCATCACTCAGTAGTGGCTCAAACCCCAAAGAACGCATACCTGCAACCAGTGTTTTCTGGTTAGTTTGGTAACGGTTATGACGAGCCTCAATGCCGCCTTCTTGTTCCAGCTCTAACAATGCTTGATAGAAAGCGCGAACCGTGTGCGTTGGAGAGGTGAAACGCCATTTGCCGTGGTTCACTTCCATGCAGTGCCACTGGTCGTAAAGATCAAGGCTGAGTGAACGTGCCTGACCTTGGCACTTTTCGAGCTCTGTTTTTTTCGCAATCACAAAGCCAAAGCCCGGCACGCCTTGAATACATTTGTTTGCAGAGCTGATCATAAAATCGATGCCAAGCTCTGCGATATCGATAGGAATCCCGCCGAAGCTCGACATGGCATCGAGAATCACCACTTTACCATGTGCTTTTGCCGCAGAAGCAAATGCCTCAATTGGGTTAAGCATGCCAGTGGTTGTCTCACAGTGAACAATCGCCACGTGTGTGATAGCAGGGTCCGATGCCAATGCAGTTTCCACCTCGTTCAAGTGTGGCTGTGATGTTTCGCCTGGGGAAACGGCATGGCATGGAATATTTAGGTAATCAGCGATCTGAGCGATACGCGCACCGTAAGCACCGTTGTCGACAACTAATAATTTCCCCTCTTTGCCAATGGCGCTGCCAATCGTCGCTTCTACTGATGCGGTGCCGCTACCTTGCATGAGTACGCTGGTGTAGCCGCTATGCTTTGTCGCCAGTTTTACAAGCTTAGT
This sequence comes from Vibrio vulnificus NBRC 15645 = ATCC 27562, assembly GCF_002224265.1. NCBI lineage: Bacteria > Pseudomonadati > Pseudomonadota > Gammaproteobacteria > Vibrionales > Vibrionaceae > Vibrio > Vibrio vulnificus. Next base: position 1,654,484 of record NZ_CP012882.1, on the reverse strand, counting down.
GCGGATCACTTCTACAATGTCTTTGTTGTATTCATCATCCCAAGTACACCAGTCTTTAAGCATGGCTTCGCGTACCGCTTCAGAAGTAGATAGAGGACCTGGAGTCAGTAGTAGGTATTCGTTTTTCATCTCGATTTCCATCAGAATAAATTAATTGGTCTACACCAGAAATTGGGTTCACTCTAGCAAGGATGAAAAAGGGTCGTAAATAGCCATTCAGTGAATTTCATAAAACTTTCATATCCAAAATTTCACCGATCAGTTGGTCGCCTATTTATCGATAATTTTCTCAAAACTGCCATTTTATGGTCATGATTTCGTCACAAAGGCTCAGTAGGGTGGTTATCGTCAACTGGTACAGACCAAGTGAAAACTTGGCCAAATTAACTGGAGAAAATGATGAAAAACCGTTTGATGAAAGGATCGCTGGCTGCACTTGTCTCTCTGCTAGCTACGAATGCAATGGCAGCACAGGAAGTCACGGTTTATACCGCTTTCGAAACTGACATTCTTGCGAAATACAAGTCTGCGTTTGAGAAAGACAACCCAGATATCAAGATTAAGTGGGTTCGCGATTCAACCGGTATCATGACGGCGAAATTGCTGGCAGAAAAGAACAACCCTCAAGCGGAAGTTGTTTGGGGTCTTGCTGGCTCGTCAATGGCACTGCTTAAAGAAGAAGGCCTTTTAAAACCATATACACCAAAAGGTTTGGAAGAGCTGCACGCGAACCTAAACGACCCTCAATCAAACCAAGCTTGGTTTGGTAACGATGCGTTTTTTAACGCAGTTTGTTTCAACGAAGCGGTAGCGAAACAACTTAACCTGCCGAAACCAACGTCTTGGGAAGACTTAACGAAGCCGGTTTACAAAGGTCACATTGCAATGCCGAACCCAGCGTCTTCAGGCACGGGTTACATGCAGGTTTCTGCTTGGTTACAAAACATGGGTGAAGATCAGGCATGGAACTACATGCGTGAGCTAGATAAGAACATTGCACACTACACGCACTCGGGCTCTAAGCCATGTGTGCAAGCGGGCATGGGTGAAGTGGCTATCGGTATTTCGATGGCAAGCCGCGGCGCGAAACTGAAAACACAAGGTGCACCACTAGCGGTTATCACACCAAAAGGCATCGGCTGGGAATCAGAAGCGGTGGGTTTAGTAAAAGAGTCGGATGCAGCGAAGCGCGTTGTCGACTGGTCAATCTCTAAAGCGGCAAATGAGCTTTACGTAGAAATGTACCCAGTGGTGGGTCACAAACAGGTGAAAGCGATCGTGTCTAACTTCCCGAACGTTCAAGAGAATATGGCGAAGATGGACTTTGCGCAAATGGGCAGCAAGCGTGCAGAAATTCTAGCGACATGGTCTAAGAAGTTCGACGCGAAATCAGAGCCAAAATCTTAATTGAATTTGCTTTGCGTTGAATGTTGAAATCCACCTCGGTTGAGGTGGATTTTTTGTTGTCGGCACCAAGGTGAGGTTGTCTTTTATCGTTTCGACGCTTTAGGTTCGATGTCATTCGTTTTATGGGTGCTCGCGGCACAATGGATTCCGGATAGCTCGCTCAGGCTCGTCCGGAATGACGTGCTTTTTGATAATGGAAGTGTCGCGCTTTAAGTGTCATTCCCGATAGCGACGAAGGAGCGTGATCGGGGAGCCATGGTATTTTCTGGCGCGAATGCAAAAGTTCACCACGATAGAAATGGATTGTTTGTTGTCGGCACCAAGTCGAGGTTGGCTTTTATCGTTTCGACGCTTTAGGTTCGATGTCATTCGTTTTATGGGTGTTTGCGGCGGAATGGATTCCGGATAGCTCGCTCAGGCTCGTCCGGAATGACGCACTCTTTGATAATGGGAGTGTCGCGCTTTAAGTGTCATTCCTGATAGCGACGAAGGAGCGTGATTGGGGAGCCATGGTATTTTCTGGCGCGAATGCGAAAGTTCACCACGATAGAAATGGATTGTTTGTTATCCACACCTAGGCGAGGCTGTCTTTTATCGTTTCGACGCTTTAGATTCGATGTCATTCGTTTTATGGGTGCTCGCGGCACAATGGATTCCGGATAACTCGCTCAGGCTCGTCCGGAATGACATGCTTTTTGATTATGGAAGTGTCGCGCTTTAAGTGTCATTCCCGATAGCGACGAAGGAGCGTGATCGGGGATCCATGGTGTTTTCTGGCGCGAATGCGAAAGTTTACCGCGATAGAAATGGATTGTTTGTTATTGGCACTAAGGTGAGGTTGTCTTTTATCGTTTCGACGCTTTAGGTTCGATGTCATTCGTTTTATGGGTGCTCGCGGCACAATGGATTCCGGATAGCTCGCTCAGGCTCGTCCGGAATGACGTGCTTTTTGATAATGGAAGTGTCGCGCTTTAAGTGTCATTCCCGATAGCGACGAAGGAGCGTGATCGGGGAGCCATGGTATTTTCTGGCGCGAATGCAAAAGTTCACCACGATAGAAATGGATTGTTTGTTGTCGGCACCAAGTCGAGGTTGGCTTTTATCGTTTCGACGCTTTAGGTTCGATGTCATTCGTTTTATGGGTACTCGCGGCACAATGGATTCCGGATAGCTCGCTCAGGCTCGTCCGGAATGACGCACTCTTTGATAATGGAAGTGTCGCGCTTTAAGTGTCATTCCCGATAGCGACGAAGGAGCGTGGTCGGGGAACCATGGTATTTTCTGGCGCGAATGCAAAAGTTCACCACGATAGAAATGGATTGTTTGTTATCCACACCTAGGCGAGGCTGTCTTTTATCGTTTCGACGCTTTAGGTTCGATGTCATTCGTTCTATGGGTGCTCGCGGCACAATGGATTCCGGATAGCTCGCTCAGGCTCGTCCGGAATGACGCGCTCTTGGATAATGGAAGTGTCGCGCTTTAAGTGTCATTCCCGATAGCGACGGAGGAGCGTGATCGGGGACCCATGGTATTTTCTGGCGCGAATGCGAAAGTTTACCACGATAGAAATGGATTGTTTATTATCCACACCTAGGCGAGGCTGTCTTTTATCGTTTCGACGCTTTAGGTTCGATGTCATTCGTTTTATGGGTGCTTGCGGCAGAATGGATTCCGGATAACTCGCTCAGGATCGTTCGGAATGACGTGCTTATTGATTATGGAAGTGTCGCGCTTTAAGTGTCATTCCCGATAGCGACGAAGGAGCGTGATCGGGGAGCCATGGTATTTTCTGGCGCGAATGCGAAAGTTCACCACGATAGAAATGGATTGTTTGTTATCCACACCTAGGCGAGGCTGTCTTTTATCGTTTCGACGCTTTAGGTTCGATGTCATTCGTTCTAGGGTGCTCGCGTCACAATGGATTCCGGATAGCTCGCTCAGGCTCGTCCGGAATGACGCACTCTTTGATAATGGGAGTGTCGCGCTTTAAGTGTCATTCCCGATAGCGACGAAGGAGCGTGTTCGGGGATCCATGGTGTTTTCTGGCGCGAATGCGAAAGTTCACCACGATAGAAATGGATTGTTTGTTATTGGCACTAAGGTGAGGTTGTCTTTTATCGTTTCGACGCTTTAGGTTCGATGTCATTCGTTTTATGGGTGCTCGCGGCGGAATGGATTCCGGATAGCTCGCTCAGGCTCGTCCGGAATGACGCACTCTTTGATAATGGAAGTGTCGCGCTTTAAGTGTTATTCCCGATAGCGACGAAGGCGCGTGATCGGGGATCCATGGTAATTGCTTGGTGCTGGCGCTTAAGTTGGTCATAGATTTTTTAACGATGAGTTGTGCTAGGTTGAGGCGATAACCTCCCTTCATCTATTTGTCATCTTCTGGCTATAAATTTGTCATTGGAACGTAACACTCTAAAACTAAATTTGGTATATACCATTTGGAGTGTGTGTTATGTCAACTAACCAACCTTACCTAAGTATTGAAAATGTTGTGAAGCAATTCGGTCAGTTCACGGCATTAAAAAATATCTCGCTGGCGATCGAAAAAGGCGAATTCGTTTGTTTCTTGGGCCCTTCTGGCTGCGGTAAAACCACGTTATTACGAGCCATCGCTGGCTTAGACCTACCAACGTCTGGTGCAATCTTTCAAAACGGCCAAGAGACCACATTCCTACCACCCGAGAAGCGCGACTTTGGCATCGTATTCCAATCTTACGCGCTGTTTCCGAACCTAACGGTGCAAGAGAACATTGCGGTGGGTTTGAAGAACCAAGGCATGTCGAATAAAGAAGCGTTAGAGACTGTGGAGAAGTGGTTAGAAACTATTGGCTTGCCAACTTCCGGTGAGAAATTCCCGAACCAGCTTTCCGGTGGGCAACAGCAGCGTGTTGCTTTGGCTCGCGCGTTGGCGTTGTCTCCAGGTCTACTGTTACTCGATGAGCCTTTGTCCGCACTGGATGCAAAAGTGCGCGTTCACTTGCGCAATGAAATTTGCAAGCTGCAACGCAAGCTCGGCATCACCACCATTATGGTGACACACGATCAGGACGAAGCCCTGTCGATGGCCGATCGCATCGTGGTGATGAACCATGGGGTGATTGAGCAAGTTGGCTCGCCTCAAGAAATCTACCAGCAGCCAGCCACGCGCTTTGTTGCTGAGTTTGTCGGCAGTATGAACTTTATTGAAACCTCAGTCGCGACGGATTCCCAAGTGCGTATTGCGGAAACCTTGATGCCAGCGCCAAGCCTGACCAACCGTAAGATCGAACGTGGTGACCGATTTGATCTGGCAGTACGCCCTGAACGCATCAAGTTCGTTGAGAACTACAGCAACGCTTTACCTGTGCGAGTGACCGCAACCGAGTTTCTGGGGGCGTTTTTCCGCATTGATTGTGTATTGCAAAATGACAGCTCAAACCAAACCATGGTGGTGGATGTGCCTGTAGAAACGGTTCAAAAACTCAATATCAAGGCGGGCGATGTACGTTACGTCCAGTTTGCGGAAGAAGGGTTGCATGGTTACCCCGTGCCTTCGGTTGATAAAGCGCTAGCGGCGTAGGTGTAAACATGGACGCAAAGATAATGACAATGAATAGCCTCACCACTCATGACAAAGCGAAATCTTTACTTGGACGCATCAGTCGTGACAACCTCGTGTTGTTTGGCTTGTTGGCAGGTTTATCGGTATTGATGGTGCTGTTCATCTTAATGCCGCTTTGGGCAATGTTAACCAAAAGCGTACAAAACAGCGATGGTGAGTTTGTTGGGTTAGCCAACTTTGTGACTTACTTTGCCTCTTCAAGCTTGTGGGTGTCAGTGGGCAACACCTTTACTTTGGGCGTGATAGTGACCTCGGTTGTGGGTGTGCTTGCGTTTGGTTATGCCTACGCGCTGACTCGTTCATGTATGCCGTTGAAAGGCTTGTTTCAAATCCTAGGTACTGCGCCAATCCTTGCGCCTTCGTTGTTGCCAGCGATCAGTTTGATCTTCCTTTTCGGCAATCAAGGCATTGCCAAAGAAATGCTGTTAGGAAACTCGGTTTACGGCGTGATTGGTATTTCAATGGGGTTGATCTTTTGGACCTTCCCTCATGCATTGATGATTTTGACCACTTCGATGCGTACTTCCGATGCTCGTTTGTACGAAGCCGCCCGAGCGCTAAAAACCTCACCCATCAAAACCTTCTTTATGGTGACCTTACCTGCGGCGAAATACGGTTTGATCAGTACGCTAATCGTGGTCTTTACGCTGGTTATCACGGACTTTGGTGTGCCGAAAGTGATTGGTGGCAACTATAACGTTCTGGCGACGGACATCTTCAAGCAAGTGGTGGGGCAACAAAACTTTGCCATGGGGGCGGTAACCAGCATTATGCTGCTATTTCCTGCGGTCATGGCGTTCGGTGCAGACCGCTGGGTACAGAAAAAACAGAAGAGCTTATTCGACACACGTTCAGTGCCTTATCAGCCAGAACCCAACAAAGCGCGCGACAGCATCTGCCTAGTTTACTGCAGCATCATTTCTATCGCAGTGCTGGCAGTATTGGGTATGGCAGTTTACGGCTCGTTGGTCACGTTCTGGCCTTGGAACAAAGCACTGACGCTAAACAATTACAATTTTGCTGAAATGAGCACTTACGGTTGGAGTCCATTCTTTAACTCGCTAACGCTGGCAGGTTGGACCGCGGTTATTGGTACAGCCATCATCTTTGTCGGCGCTTACTGCATTGAAAAAGGGCGTGCGTTTGGTCCAATTCGTCAAGTGATGCAAATGCTCAGCGTAGTACCAATGGCGGTTCCGGGGATGGTGCTTGGTTTGGGTTACATATTTTACTTCAACGATGCGAACAATCCTTTGAACGTGCTTTACGGTACGATGGCGTTTCTGGTGATTAACACCGTAGTGCACTATTACACGGTCGGCCATATGACCGCATTAACCGCTCTCAAGCAACTGCCTTCGGAAATTGAAGCCACAGCGGCATCGGTCAAGCTGCCACAGTACAAGCTCTTTTTCAAAGTGAGTTTGCCAGTGTGCTTTCCTGCGGTTTTGGATATTGCTAGCTACTTGTTTGTTAATGCATTAACCACCACTTCTGCGGTAGTATTCCTCTACTCGACGGATACCATTCCTGCGTCAGTATCGATTCTAAATATGGACGATGCAGGCCAAACGGGCGCAGCGGCAGCAATGGCGGTGATGATCATGCTATCGGCAGCTATCGCAAAAATCGTGCAAATGATATTGGGCCAATGGTTAGACAGTCGCACTCAAGCTTGGCGGAAAAGATAAGGACACTTCGTGCAATACGTAAAAATTAAAGATTCGATTGTTGAACAGATTGAAGCGGGCATGTTAGCGCCAAGACAAAAGTTGCCAGCAGAGCGCAAATTGGCAGAGTCGTTTGATACCACACGAGTTACGCTACGCGAGGCGTTGTCTCTATTGGAAGCGGAAGGTCGAATCTATCGCGAAGACCGCCGCGGTTGGTTTATCTCGCCTGTACCGTTGCGTTACGACCCAACTCAAACACTGAATTTTACCAATATGGCGTTAGCGCAGAATCGAGTACCGAAAACACAACTGCTTGGCGCAAAAGCGATTTTAGCCAACAAAGTGGCGGCTCGCTTACTTAACCTTCAGCCATTTTCTGATGTGTTTCGAGTGGATCGTGTGCGTTATCTTGAAGACCGCCCTGTGGTGTACGTAACAAACTACGTTCGCCCTGAGTTGTTTCCCAATCTGTTAGACCACGATTTGTCGAACTCACTGACGGATATCTATCGTGAGCACTTTGGGGTCAGCTATCAAAAAACGCGCTACCGCATTTCCACCAGTACCTTGCTCGGAGAGATGGCACAGGCACTACGTGCAACTTCTGGGACGCCTGCAATGGTGGTGGAGCGCATTAACTACAATCAGCATGGCGAACTCATTGACTGCGATATTGAATACTGGCGTCACGATGCCATTTGTATCGAGTCTCTCGCAGAATTGGCAAGATGATCACGTGGTGAAATAAGCCGATTGAAGTCTGTTTCATATCCGAGTATTTTCCTAATCGATAAGCATTCTTCTATGCAGTGTTAAGGCTCCATCTGGAGCCTTTTCTATAAGGAACGCAGATGAATTCATTGGCGATAGTGTTAGTCATCATTTCAGCCGTTTTTCATGCAGGTTGGAATATCCTTGGTAAGAGCCATTCGGGTTCAGGCCCTACCTTTACTATGGTGGCCAGCTTGGCTGCCTCCCTATTGCTCACGCCTTATCTGATCTGGTACCTAAGCCAAGTTGGTTGGTCAGCGTTACCCGGAACGTTCTGGTGGCTGCTGATTATTAGCGGCATTTCACAAATGATCTATCTGGTTGGCCTCATCATCGCGTACAAACACGCTGACGTTGGTGTGGTGTATCCCATCGCGCGTTCACTGCCAGTCATGATGGTGGGTGGAGTAAGCCTAGTGTTGGGATACGAGCTTACTGCCCAACAATGGTTCGGTTTTATGCTGATCACTTTAGGTTGCATGCTGGTGCCATTGACTCATTTTAACCAGATGAGACCAGCCTCTTACCTGAATGTTGGGGTTGCTTGGGCGCTGGTGGCAGCGTTGGGTACCGCAGGTTACTCGGTGATCGACAAAGAAGCGTTGGCGTTGGTCACGCAAACCGCGCACTCCGTTTTGGCGGATCAATACAGTGCTATTTTTTATCTTGGTATTCAGTTCTGGGCAATGGGGTTACCTATGTTGCTTTGGTGTTTAAAGTTCTCCAAGCGCACCGAATTTGACTATGCCTGGAATATCCGCTTGAGCGCAAGTTTGGCTGGGGTAATGATGGCATCGACTTATGGTTTGGTGCTGTTTGCGATGACCATGACTGATAACGTCAGTTTGGTGGTTGCTTTGCGCCAAGTCAGCATCGTGTTTGGTTTGCTGATGGGTATTCAATTTTTGGGTGAGAAATGGTACCTCACACGTGGGATTGGCGTTGCTTCTATCGTGGCTGGATTAGTGTTAACGCTTACCTAAACACTCTTGGCTTAGGTGCCGAGTCAAGTTGCGTTTTTCAGTCATCGTTATCATTTCTTACGCTGTACAACAGTTTTTCTCGCTCGTGCCTTTGGCGAGTGTTTTGTAATTTATCGCTATGATTATTGCAAAGGAAAACCCCATGCGGAATGTTAATGCCACAGAACAATCGGACTCATCGTCGAGCCATTCACACCCTTCTTTCTGGTTTAAACAAGCGATCGAACAGGAGCAACCTCCATCAGCAAAACCATTGCAGGGGCCGCTCGAGACGGACGTTTTGATTGTTGGTGGTGGCTACACGGGGTTGTGGACGGCCATCATGCTCAAAGAGCAGGCACCAGAAAAACAGATTACAGTCATTGAAAAGGGGCTGTGTGGCAGCGGAGCCTCGGGCGCAAATGGTGGCTGTATGCTGACATGGTCAACCAAGTATCCGACGCTCAAGCGACTGTTTGGTGAAGCCCACGCCAAGTGGTTGGTTGAGCAATCGGAACAAGCCGTCTTAGACATTGAGGCATTTTGCCAACGACACCAAATTGACGCACAACTTTCGTCAAAGGGCGTTTATTACACCGCCACCAACTCGGCGCAGAAAGGCGCATTACAGCCAGTAGTCGCGGAGCTAGAGCGTTTGAATATCAACAGTTGGCGTCATTGTGAGCAACACGAACTCGCCACCCATAGCGGCTCGCCTCGCAATGTTGATGGTCACTATTCGGCGATCGCGGCCACGGTTCAACCTGCAATGTTAGCAAGAGGGCTACGAAAAGTGGCCATTGAGATGGGCGTGCAGATCTATGAACACACACCAATGACAGCGTTAGCATATGGAGAACCAGCGAAAGTCACTACGCCTCAAGGGGAAATTTATGCACAGCAAGTGGTTCTTGCGCTGAATGCTTGGATGGTGGAACAGTTTCCGCAATTTAAGCGCAGTATCGTGGTGGTCTCGTCAGATATGGTGATTACCCAACCGCTTGCACCTGAAGCTTTCGCTGATGCTGGTTGGAAGGTAGGAAGCAGCGTGTTGGACTCGCGAATTTTTGTGCATTATTACCGCGATACGGTTGATGGCCGCTTAATGCTTGGAAAGGGGGGGAACCATTTTTCCTATAACAATGCGGTAGAGCCGATGTTCCAGCGTGCTACACGCTACCAAGATTTGCTACGTCGTTCCTTCGATAAGCTCTTTCCAAGCTTAAAAGGCGAAGAATTTGCTTACAGTTGGACAGGTGGTTCGGATCGTTCTGCCACGGGTTTCCCTTTTTTCGATCACTTAGCAGGACAAAGTAATGTTTTCTACGGTTTTGGTTATTCAGGCAATGGCGTGGCTCAAACGCGCATGGGGGGCAAGATTTTGTCCTCTTTGGTGTTGGGAATCGAGAACGAATGGAGCCAGTGCGGCTTGGCGAAAGGTCCGTTAGGGCAATTTCCACCAGAGCCGTTTCGTTGGTTGGGTGCCATGATGGTGCGCAATGCAGTGAGACGAAAAGAAGAGGCGGAAGACAACGAACAAACGCCTTGGATTTGGGATAAATGGCTGGCGAAGCTCGCTGGCCCTGCTGGCAAGGCGGACAAGCTTGAATAATATTACTGTCACTAACCGACGATAGGCTGCTCTTTACATTGTAAATTGGAAAACAAACACGCGGTTGTCTTCTTATTTGGGGCGCGTGTTTGGTTTCGCTCAAGTGAGAGTAATGAATGCAAAACCTACCACCACTGAATGCGCTGAAAGCGTTTGAAGCCGCTGCGCGATTGCAGAGTTTTACCAAGGCGGCGGAGGAGTTAAACGTCACCCGTGCTGCCGTGAGTCAGCAAGTGAAAGCGCTTGAATCTCAATTAGAGGCGGTTTTGTTTGAGCGGCACGGCGCGCAGTTGGTTCTCACTGAGGCGGCGAGAGATTATTTGCCCGTGGTTTCCAATCTTTTTCAGCAATTGGCGGTGACCACTGATCAATTGTTCAATCGTAGGCAAAATGGGCAATTGGTTTTACACGTGGCGCACAGTTTCTGTTTGCAATGGCTGTTACCACGTTTGGGCGATTTTCGACGTCGCTATCCACAATGGCCGCTAAAAATTTCCACAACATCAAATACTTTACCTGATAACAGCGCCACGGCAGATGTTGAGATCATCAATGGCTATGGTGATTGGCAATACGATCAAGTGACGAAATTAACAGAGGAAAACTGGATATTGGTCGCGAGCCCCGGCTTCCTGCAACTCAATCCGATAGCCACGTTAGACGATCTCATCAATGTGCCTCGCTTGGCGACCAGTGGGTATGTGGAAACCTGGCCACGCTGGTTTGACTACCATGAAATCTCCGCCGCCTGCGGCAAAATGGCTTTAGAGTTTGACCATTCGACACTCTCCATCGAAGCGGCAGTGCATCAACTGGGTGTGCTGTTGGTACGGGATTTATTGGTGGATGACCACTTACGCCAAGGCAGCTTGGTTCAAGTGGGAGAGTGGTCTATGCCCAGTGCTGGCGCACATCATTTGATTGTACGAAACGCAGACAAACCTCAAGTGGATGCGTTTGTTCACTGGCTTACAGATTGTTGCAAAAATCGCTGAGAGGCGGCAGACAAATTACGCGTTTGCTCTTTTCGAATCAAAGGCAATCGTTGTTACTATCTCACCGATATTTTTCCGCTGTATGTGGTGCGGAACAAAAGCGGGAGGAGTGAAATGGAAGTACTCAATGGGGGACGAGAAGGGGTCATTTTGCGACAAGGAAATCATGTCACTCGTCCGGCGAGCGCATCAACCGTGACAGTCCATCAACTGCTGCGACATCTGCATCAGCATGGATTTCATGCCTGCCCAGAGCCGTTGGATCTTGAGCAAGGTCGCGAAACCGTTAGCTTTGTGCAAGGGGACTGCTATAACTACCCGTTAAGTGGCAAAATCACGTCAATCAATGCTCTCAAATCAGCGGCTCGCCTACTGAGAAACCTGCATGACGCATCACAATCTTTTCTCAGTTTACATTCGCATGAGAACCTACACTGGATGCTGCCCGAGAGAGCGCCGATGGAGGTCATTTGTCATGGTGACTTTATGCCTTACAACGTGGTGCTTGAAGAAGATGTAGTGGTTGGCGTGTTTGATTTTGATACCGCGCACCCAGCACCAAGAATATGGGACATTGCCTTTGCGGTTTATGGCTGGGCACCGTTTAAAACCGATATCCATGATCAACTCGGCACCTTAGAAGAGCAAATTACCCGAGCGAGAATATTTTGTGATGCCTATGAGTGCAGCCGACTACAACGAGAGGAGTTGGTTGAAACCATGACGTTACGACTGACCGTGCTGGTGGATTACATGCGAACTCAAGCCAGTGAAGGGAATGCACAGTTCGCAGAAAATATCGCACAAGGTCATCACTTGGCCTATCTGAATGACATCGATTATCTCAATAAATATCGCCATGCGATCACCCAAGGAGTGCTGCAAGGCCTCGCGAGATAAACGACTCAAACACGAAGAACGAACTAAGGCATCGTACGATCAAAAAGCCCGCAAAACGCGGGCTTGATTCGTTTAGAATGCGTCAGTGATTAACCTTGCACTTCAGCTTCTGCTAGCACTTCAGGCTGTTCGCTCTCTTTTGCTGCATCAAGCATCTTACGAATAATCCAAGAAGCAGCCAGCGCTACACCCACCATGACAACCGCCAATACGGTGAGCAATTGGAAGTAATCACCGTAGACCGTTTGCACGATCTCTTGCGTGATGGCTTGGCCTTTCTCTAGGGCGATAGAAGTAGAGAATACCGCGCCAACGATGCCACTGAGCGCAAGCGCCACAGAGAACAAGCTGACAGAGAAGTTCTCAATGTGTTTTGGTGCAACCGATAGGATAAACGCAACCACCATTGAGCCCACGATAACTTCAGCAATCGCTTGGAAGAAGTGAATCGCGAGGAAAATCTCTGGCAGGATGATCACATCTTCACTGATATTGATGACGGCGAAGGTCAGAATACCAAAGGCAATGGCGGTTAAAACAAATGCCAAAGCGATCTTTGTTGCGGTTGAGAGGAAGATATCGCGCTTCTCTAGCATTGCAAAGAAACCCGCCACGATAGGACCACCCACCATACACCACAATGGGTTCATCGCCATGGCCGCTTCTGGCTCAAGTGGAATGAAGCCAAAGAGGTCGCCTTTTAGCGTGTTGATCGCCACCATATTCATCGACGTCATCATCTGACCGTAGTAGACGAAGAAACATGTAGTCAGGAATGTCACGATTAAGATGGTGCCCATCTTCAATGACTCTGACTTGCTCACTTTAAACATCAAAGAGATAAAGTAGAGGATGGCTGCGCCGCCAATGGCGTAAACGATGTTTTGGCCAATCGCCATGTTTGAGAACATGAAGAACACCAACGCAATCATGGCTGCAGAAATCACAGCAAAGAAGACCCAATTTTTTACACTCACGGACTGTCTATCCAAATCCGTTGCGACACCCACCAAGCCTTTGCGGAAAATAATCAAAGTGACCAGTGCCGCGGCTGCCATCACGGCTGAAATGACGAAACCGCCGTTAAAGCCAATGACCAACACCAGCATTGGGAAGAGGTATTGACCTAAAAATGCCCCAACGTTGTTAACGGAATAGTTGATAGGGTAGCCCTTTTCAAAATCTTCTTGAGAGTTGAAAGTGCGCTTGTACAGGCTTGGGTAGGATGGCGACATCAAGCCACGGCCATAGCTGGCCAACGCGATACCGCACATTGAAAGGGGAACGTTACTGGCGGATGCGCCCAGCACCAACAGCACATAGCCAGAAGAAAACGCAAGGAATGCGATAGACAATGAGCGATATGCGCCTAAAAATTTATCCGCGATAAAGCCACCCGCAATCGCAAACAATGGACCGATGGCGGAGAATGCGCCGACGATCATCATTGTATCTGCTTCGTTGTAATTCAGATCCTCTAAGAAAAAGCGCGTTAAGCTAACGAGCACGCCGTAAAATGACAAGCCAAACATCATTTGGCAGAACATCATGGATTTATTGAGTTTATTCCACATAATTTATTGCTCACTGTTGGATTATTTGCAGTGGTTATGACTGGATTTATTGTAGATTAATGGTGTGTAATATTTTGAAACAATTGTCGCACAAAGTAAAAGTTTTGCACTACATTTTCTAATGACAAACGATTGCATAACTAATGCATTGTTCTAAATCAAATGTGTTGATTGGGTTAATATTCGTCAGATGAAACTAACGGCAGTTTTTTGTGAAATTTCACAAATGTATTGGTATTGGTAAGTAAAAGCGCACAGAAAAGAGGAAGAAGAGAGGGGCAGTGAGGTTGCGCACAAGCCAGACAAAGAAAGGGCAGCAGCGCTACCCTTTGTGATGTTTATTTAGTCAAGTTGATGAAATGACAGGCTATTCACACGGAGGCGCCATGTGAATCAGAGCCAAACCGCCGAGCGAGGTTTCTCGATATTTTTTATTCATGTCTTTGCCCGTTTGGTACATGGTCTCGATAACTTTATCTAATGAGATGAGGCACTTACTTGTGCGCTTTAAGGCCATGCGCGAAGCGTTTATCGCTTTCATTGCGCCCATCGCATTGCGTTCAATGCACGGCACTTGAACCAAGCCGCCAATCGGATCGCACGTCATGCCGAGTGAATGTTCCATCGCGATTTCTGCGGCAATGCAAATTTGCTCGTTGCTGCCACCCCGTAATGCGGTCAATCCCGCCGCCGCCATTGAGGAGGAAACACCAATTTCACCTTGGCAGCCCACTTCCGCTCCGGAGATAGAGGCATTGGTTTTGTATAAAATGCCAATTGCGCCAGACACGGCAAGGAAGTCTTTCAACTGCTTGGTATCGAGCTCTTTGATGAACTTGTGGTAGTACATTAACACCGCTGGAATCACACCTGCTGCGCCGTTGGTCGGGGAGGTGACCACTTGGCCACCGGCCGCGTTTTCTTCGCTGACGGCGAAGGCAAACAAGTTAATCCAATCCATGATTTCCATCGGATCGTTTTCAATCGCAGCATTGGCTTCGAGCTTTTTCAGCAAGTTGGGGGCGCGGCGAGTGACACTCAAGCCACCTTCAAGTATGCCTTCGGTTTCAAAACCGCGCTTCATGCACAAGCTCATCACTTTCCAAATTTGCTCGGCTTTGGCATCGATGGTGTCCATATTGTGGAACGTCTGCTCGTTGCGCAGCACCATTCCTCCCAGGCTCAGCCCGTTCTTTTCCGCCATTTCTAGCATTTCATCGGCATTTCTAAAGGGGAAATCCACCTTTATAGGCGATTCTTGTTTGCCATTTTTCAGTTCATCCTCGGTGGCAATAAAACCACCACCGATGGAGTAGTAGGTTTCGAAATGGATACGTTGATTGGCTTCGTCGAACGCACTGATGGTCATGCCATTCTCATGCAGAGGCAAGTTCTCGGTATGGAAGAGAATGTCACTGGCAAAGTCGAATTCAATAAAGCGCTCGCCACGTAGCGAGAGTTGCCCTTCGTGAATGGCTTGTCGCATCGCTTGATTGGCACTGCTAATACGGATGGTATCAGGGCGATTGCCTAACAGCCCTAAAATGACGGCGCGATCGGTGTGGTGGCCTTTTCCTGTTAGCGACAAAGAACCGTAGAGATCGACCTGAATTCGTTGCACTTTATCAAGATCATTTGCCAACAATTGCGTAAACTGATAACCCGCAATCATGGGACCATTGGTGTGAGAGCTTGAAGGGCCAACGCCAATCTTAAAAATATCAAAAATCGACAGCATAATGATTTCCTATCTGACAACCTGCTAGTAAGTATGGATGAAGCAGTGTGTTGTACCAGTTCATCTTGAGTATGTATGTTGAAATTTTGTTAATGAATCTTAATGCGGTGAAAATAGCCTCAGCTTGAACAAAAGTACAGCAGAAGATGAGAGAGATGTGTTTAAAACGAGAGATCTGTAAATAATGGAAGAGAAACGTCTGGTCATCGTGCTGGGTAAAAGACTGTTTAAAAACGCGTTAACGCCAGAAGGTGTTAGCCGAGTGGAGGCTTTGGTTGAGGCAATGGCTTCGGGGCAGATTGAGCCTGGGAGTCGTATTGCATTTTGTGGTGGCGTCACTCAGGGGCAGGCTCGCTCAGAAGCCAACGCCATGTTCGATTACTTCCAACAGTGTTGCCTTGCGAAAAACCTGACTTTTTCGGCTCAGAACATTTTGCTGGAAGAACGTTCGACCAGCACAGTAGAGAACATTTTTGAAGTGTCCCGTTTGCTGATTCAACGTGGTCAGTGTTCAGAGGGCAGCGTTTTGAAAGTCACTTTCGTTTCCAATGATTACCATCTCAAGCGTATCTTTGAAATCCAACAATTAATGGACGAACAAGGGCTATTGCGCGTGTTGCGTGAGCGATGTGCTCAACACGGTGTGCACCTTGACATCCGCCATGATCTGGAGGCGCATGTGAGTGTCCCGTACCCAAATGTCGGCGGCGAAGCACAACTGTTTTTGTTGATTGATGAGCTCACCACCTATCGCGTGTATCTGGAAGGGGTGGCGCGCGGCGTGTTTCAACGGCCATTAAAAGAGGTGCGCCGTATTCCCTACCAAAAAGCCCAAGATGCATTAAGCGCCATTCGTTCCGTGCTGGCACAAAATACGGATTGGTCTCCTTATTATCACGATTTTGCGCAGCTTCAGCAGTGGATCGAAGAGAGCGATATTGAGCAAGAGGCGGCAACGATTTCTCAGATTGCTCGTTGTTTTAACCACACCTTAGTGGGGCTAAATCGTCGCTTCGATCCGGAACAGGCTTTAAGGGACTGATGAACCTTATTGAGTAATTTGGAAGTTAGCGCACGCTCGACTACGCTTAGAAGAGTTTCAAGTGGTAAAGCTCCGATTTTTACCATTGATATTAACAGGTTTGTTGCGTCACTTTTCGCTCTGCGGTTATCGTATCGCAACCCATCATTGGCAAAGGAAATGTAAATGTCACAACAAAAATTCCGTTTGGTAACCCGCAGTGATTTTGACGGCTTGGTTTGTGCTGTTTTATTAAAACAACAAGATTTGATTGATGAGATAAAATTTGTCCATCCCAAAGATATGCAAGACGGCCTGATTGATATTACGGAAAACGATATTGTTACCAACTTGCCTTATGTCGCAGAAGCACACTTAGTGTTCGACCACCATCTCTCTGAAACCATCCGTAATCGTGGTCGCCATGAGAACCATATTATCAACCCTAATGCCCCATCTGCCGCACGAGTGGTGTGGGATTACTATGGTGGCACTTCGGTGTTCCCCGTTGAATGGATTGAAATGATGGAAGCGGTAGACAAAGGTGATTCTGCTCAGTTTAGTCGCGATGACGTTTTGGACTCAAAAGGGTGGAACTTACTCAATTTTCTGATGGATGCGCGTACTGGTTTGGGGCGTTTCAGAGAGTTTCGCATTTCCAACTATAACTTGATGATGGACTTGATTGACTATTGTAAGAATCACACCATCGAGCAAATTCTCGACTTGCCAGACGTCAAAGAGCGCATTGATTTATATCGCGAACACGAAATTAAGTTTAAAGAGCAGATTCAACGTTGTGCCACGGTGCATAAGAATTTGGTGCTGTTGGATCTCACCAACGAAGAGACCATTTACGCAGGCAACCGCTTCATCATTTATGCCCTGTTTCCTGACTGCAATATTTCAATCCATAAAATGTGGGGTTTTCAAAAGCAAAACGTGGTTTTCGCAACGGGCAAATCGATTTTCGATCGAGGCTCTAAAACCAACGTGGGCGAATTGATGTTGAAATATGGCGGTGGTGGGCACCAAGCGGCAGGTACCTGTCAGATCAACCTTGAAGACGCAGAGCGTGTCCAAGCTCAACTGATTGAGCAGATAAATCGGGACGGTTAAAGACCAATAGCCTCGCATTCGCGAGGCTTTTTTTGTTAGTATGCCGCCAAATTAATTTTGGACTTCAGCACAGCGCGTTTTTCTCATGAGACATCTGAAAACAACGATTCACCCTGATATCGAACATCTAGACGAAAAAATCATTTTCCAACGCAGCGCCGCGCGCGCCATTTGTGTCGATGGTGAAGATATTTTATTGCTCTACACCGAGCGCTACCACGATTACACCATTCCTGGTGGTGGCATCGATGAAGGAGAGGATGTGATCGCCGGGTTGGTTCGCGAACTTGAAGAAGAAACTGGCGCAAAGAACATCCACAACATCAAACCATTTGGCATCTATGAAGAGTTTCGTCCTTGGTACAAAGGGGAAGCAAACGTGATGCACATGCATTCTTACTGCTACACCTGCAAGATTGACCGAGAGTTAGGCGAAACGCGCTTTGAGGAATACGAAGTGAAAAATGGCATGAAGCCACTTTGGGTCAATATCCATCAAGCGATAGCACATAATGAGCAGACTATGGCGGAAAGCCCCAAAAAAGGCATGAGCATTGAGCGCGAAACTTTCCTACTGCGTCTCATCGCCAAAGAGTTGCTGTAACGACGATAAAATATTGAGAACAATAGATTTGAGCTATGAATTTGTTCACTTCTTTTTGCCGATCAATGGATTTTTCAGGCAAATTGAGACATTTTTCGAAGAAACGTAACCATTAGTAACAGAGAGGCTGTAAGCAAAATTCCCTTGAATATACTCGAGAAAGTCTTATTTAACGGATGGCTGCTTTCATGAAATCTATTGTTTCTCTTACTTCCGCTTTGTGTGCCAGCGTTATGGCTTTTTCCGCTCATGCCGCGCCGACCGTCATTCCCGATCCTCCCGCTTTGGGGGCCAAAGGCTATGTGCTGATGGACTACCATTCAGGGGAGGTCTTGGTCGCCAAAAATGCCGATACCCAGTTAAATCCTGCCAGTTTAACCAAGTTGATGACGGCGTATGTGGCGGGGCAAGAAATGAATCGCGGCAACATTCGCTTTTCAGATCAAGTGGTGATCAGCCGCAACGCATGGGCAAAAAACTTCCCAGACTCTTCGAAAATGTTTATCGAAGTGGGTACTTCTGTGAGTTTAGAAGACCTTTACCGAGGTCTGATCATCCAGTCGGGCAATGACGCGAGTGTCGCCATCGCCGAGCATGTGGCCGGTAGCCAAGATGCGTTTGTCAGTTTGATGAACTCGTGGGCCGACAAGCTTGGTTTACAAAATTCCGCCTTCACCAACCCTCATGGCTTGGACAGCACGGGTCTCTACTCAACACCACGTGACATTGCCAAGTTGGGGCAGGCGATCATTCGTGATTTGCCTAGCGTTTACCCGATGTACAGTGAAACCTCGTTTACCTACAACGGCATTACGCAATACAACCGCAACGGTTTGTTGCGAGACCGAAGTATTGCTGTGGATGGCATGAAAACGGGCTTCACCAGTGGTGCGGGTTACAGTTTGGCGACCTCTGCCACCAGTGGCAACATGCGCTTAATTTCGGTGGTGATGGGGTCCAACAGTACTTCAAGCCGTGAAGCGGAGAGCAAACAACTGCTGAGCTACGGTTTCCGCTTCTTCGATACGGTTTCCCCAACGAAAGCGAATCAGCCGCTGGCAGACACTCGAGTTTGGATGGGAGAGAAGAATCAGTTAAGCGTTGGTCTTAGAGAGGACATTTTCCTTACTTTACCCAAAGGGGATACCAAAAAGCTTCAAGCTGAGCTGATTTATCTGCCGGACTTATCTGCCCCCATCTTGCGTGATCAGGTGGTTGGTCAGGTGGTTTATAAAGTGGAAGATAAGGTGGTGAAGGAGGTCGACCTTGTGGCGTTAGAATCCGTCGAGCAAGGTGGGCTGTTTAAACGCATTACCGATTGGTTTAAGCGTTGGTTGAGCAATCTGTTCTAATCTTGTCGCAAACGACAAAAGCCGTGAAAGGTGGCCTTTCACGGCTTTTTTTATTAAAGGTGCGCGTGGCACTCTTCATTTAAGGTGCTTTTGCTCATGGGCGTTGTCAAAAATACCTTACCAAGCAGTTGGTCAAACTGCGCCAGTTGTTCAAGCAGTTGGGTACTGAAGCGGTTATTTTCCGCTCTCAGGCACCAAAAGTGTGTAGAAGGGGGCGGTGCGAAGTCAACCAACTCTGAGTTTGACACATCCAAAGTTCGTAATTGACGCAGCCCCGATAACTCGATGTTCACCAATGGGTTATTTTGCACTTCCACATCAAAAACATTGACCGCTGGAGACAAATCCACGTCTTTCAACTGATTGTGAGAAAGCACGATGAAACTCAGTCGGCTTTCTTCGGCCAATTGAACAGAAGTGAGGCGATTGTGAGCCGCATCCAGATCCGCCAGCTCTCGGTTAGCGCTCAAATCGAGTTGAGTGAGCTGGTTGTTTTTTGCATCAAGCAGAAGCAGTTGAGGATTGTGTGATAACGCCAAGGTGGTGAGTGCGTTATCTGCAATATAGAGTGTTTGCAAGTTCGGATATCGCGCCGCATTAAACTGGGTGAGCCCCTTGCCTGACGCGCCAATCAACACCATACCCTCTTGAAGATGATTGAAGTCGATATCGGTGACGCGAGTATGACTTACATCGATTTCTTTGATGGGGAGAAGCGGGCCATTTAGGGTTTGCAATTGAGTGCTATTGCCTGCAAGAAGCGCCGCTATTTTCTGGCTTTGCGAAAAGTCGATGGTGGTGAGGTCGGTTTCGCTGATCTCTAATCTTTCTAACTCGAGAAGTGGTCGAATATTGAGTGTCGACAGCGGGTTTTTCGACACGCGAACGTCGGTGAGCGCGAGGTTGTTGGCTAAGCTCAGTCCCGTCAGTGCATTATTGCCTGCATAGAGAGCGGTCAGAGCGGGTAACTCTGTCACACCCAAGGTTTGCAGTTTGTTGTCGCTCACGTTCAAGGTGCGTAGTTGCGGTAGAGAGGGCGCAATAAACTGGGTGAGCTGTGTTCCTGTGATTTTGAGCGTGGTTAAATCCGGCATGTTTGCTAATTGCAGTTGACTTAGCCTCGCCATATGAAGGGACAAGGATTGCAAAGCGGTTTGCTGACTCAAATCCAAATCTGCTATCTGACTGCCATTGACCGTCAGTTGTGTCAGAGCAAAGTTTTGCGATAGGGCGAGGCTTTGCAGCGTGTTAATACTGACTAACGTCAGTGAACGAAGCGACTTATTGCCCGAGAAGTCGAGTGTTTTCAGTGCAGAACCTTGGAACGACAAGCTTTCAATGTTGGGTACATGGTCCGAAGAAAAATCGGTAAACAGACGAGACTTGATGGTCAATTTTGCAAGGTTGGTAAAGTTGACCAAATCGCGGCTGGTATTGATTTGGAAAGAAGAAGCGCAGTCAAGTTCCGTCACTTCGAGTGTATTCTGCCAGCCTTTCAGCGTGCGGTGTTGATCTACACAACGTTTGAGTTCCGGGTCGAGGTATTCAATGGCGTTAAAGCTGTGCTCTGCGGCAGTGATGGTCAGCGTTATTCTGGCGTTGCCAATGCCGCCTTGATTGTCTGTCACGCTGACCATTAAGCCGATGCTATCGCCTTGCGTCCATTGTGTCGGCACAGAAAAGGTCACAGTGGCTTGAGTGGCATCATTTAGCGTGACGCTTGGTCCCGATAACTGTCTCCAACGATACGCGACGATGTTGCCATCAGCATCCGGATCCGTGGCGTTTGCTGTGAGTGTCACTTCCGTGCCTTCTACCACGGCTTTGTCTTCTCCAATTGAAACTTGCGGACGCTGATTGATCGCGCTGTCCTGTACGGTGACGATCTGTTGGTCTTGCGCGGTTGCCCCTAAGTTGTCAGTCACGGTGACGCTAAACACCAGATCCGTATCGTTATCCACTAAAGGTGCTTTGAACTTCGGTGAGGCTGAATTGACGTTAGAAAGGGACACCGTCGGGCCACCCGTTTGTTGCCATTCGATCTTTTCTATCTGCCCGTCTTCATCTTGGGCGGTGACACTCAGTCCGTCGGCAAAGGCGCCTTCTTCTACGCTAAAGGGCGAACCTGCTTGCACGGTGGGAGGGATGTTGTCTGGCTGAGGAGTGGGTTTGATGGTAATGCGAATCGTATCTTGTGCTTGATTGCCTTGACCGTCGGTTAACGTCAGTTCAAACGCGACGGTGGTTTCAACTGCGACAGATGGAAGGGTGAACGTAAGACTTTTCTGGTGAGAGGGGGAGGTATCTAAGCTAGGACCTTCGGTTTGTCGCCACTGAAACGTGGGGGGAAATGCGCTGTCATGCTGGTATTGAGGAACGATTTCTATGGTGTCATTGGCATTGTGGAAAAGGTCTTGACCCAGTTCGACGGATAAATCTCGGCTGGAAGGGGGCGCTGTTGAGGTGTTGTCGCCAGAAGACCCACCGCCACAAGCGGTTATGAGCAACAAAATTCCGGATATTACAAAGGTTCTAATCATTACTTTCTCTCTGGTTATTTTATAAATTATTCTGTTGCATATAAAACCACCTGGGTATTGTGAACGTGAATGTGTAATCGATTGCATTTGGCGTTAATTGTGAAGTGAGTCATAAAAGTGTCGGTGATTTATTCGCCGTTTGATGTTTGATGAGGGTGAACATCAGTCGCAGCAATCGGTTAACGGTGCGCTGGATGAGTGAATCAGATCGAAAATCGCAGTCACTATGGTTGTTTTAGGTTGTTTTTTGACAATGATCGGACGGTGAAAGGTGTGTTTATTCCTAAATCACTTCTTGATGTGTTGGCAAAGCAGTGCAGCGTGTTTTATCAGGGGGTCTATGATTTCCATTCTTGAGGGTCGAATAGAAAATCGCCGTTGTCGCCTGTTATTGCACGCAACAACCCTACGCTCGCTCTGGCAATTTCATCTTGAGACGATTTAGGCTCATTAACCTGAGTTCAGGTTACATTATTAAATCTATAAGAAATGGATGGCTAGATGAATCAACGAAGTAAGAAGCTGACATGGACGTTTGTCACGCTTTTAGTAATGTTTTTTTTGTTTTGGGGCGCAAAAACGTACTCAGAAAACTACCGTGTTAAAGCGGAGAAAGAGTTAGACCATGTGCATGGCGAGTTGCAGGTTGTGGTCGATGTGATGAACCAACCGTATTTGTTTCCACTCGATAATCGTTCTTTATTGCAGAACTATGCGTCTTTTAATACCTCCACTCGATATCCCAACCTCCATCATGCAGCAATAGATTATAGGGTAGAACCGGGTTCGCCAGTGTACGCAGCGGCGGACGGTGTGGTGAGCTTTTCCGGTGAAATGGATGGCTACGCAGGCCTCGTGGTTATTGATCACAGTAAGGAATCGCTGTATTCACTTTATGGCCATTTATCTCTCAAAAGTGACATGGTGGAACTAGGGCCAATCAAACGAGGGGATATTGTCGGCTATATTGCCGAGCCCTCTGAGAGTTATGGGATAGGTACGGTCTCTCATCTGCATTTTGCGTTACGTTTGGGAGAAAAAGCGGATTATCCAAGCAGTGGTGATGAGCGTTGGATGGCAGGGTATACGGAGCGACATCCCATTTTCAGTGGTTTTATCGATCCCGAGCGGTTTATTCTTCAAACGGTACGGTGGAATCAAAGCTAACCACAGGTTGTTTTGATTGTTTCTATTCACCTTTCCGCTACACTGTGCGCAACGAAAATGATGGAAGAAAGTAGGATGTTAATTGCCATTAAGCTTATTAAACTTGCGGTAATCTGCGCAATTTTCTTCACTATTTACGACTTAATTGCGTTTGGTGAAATCACATGGTTCACCCGCTTTTTTGGCTTGTAGTGAACAGCAACTCGAGGCATTAGTTGCCTCGAGTTGTATCTCCATGAGTTACGGCTAGATTTGACGTTTCTAGCCTTCTAAATTAACTCTCTTGCCCTTTTGTCAGCATGCGATCAAAGCTTGGGTTACCGTGTAATGGTTCTAAATCGGGCTCATTGGCGATGAGGTCACGTATCGATGGGCTTGCTTCGATTGCTCGTTCGAGATCTTCGATCGACTGCTCTTCCAAACCCAGACGAGAATATGCACAGGCTCTTTGGTAGAGCGCGGGGGCATTAGAACTGTCCATATCCAGTACGCGGTTACAAAGACTGAGTGCCCAGTTGTACTCTTTGATTTCCATTGCAGCATCGGCTTTGTAGGTCACGGCCTCTAGGTCGCCCGGCCTTATCGCCAGAATCTCATCGTACACATCAATACGCTGCTCAGCGGTTGGCATACTTTGCGCTCTCAACCAGAGATTATGAATCTCATTGATGATTTCGATCTCCCGGTTGTTTTCACTGATGATGCGTGTTTTGCGTTTCAAATCTCTTTCTAACGCAATGAACTTCTTCTCATACTTCTCTGCAATGGTTTCTAGCCTTTTATCGGCCATTGCTTTGGTGTTGTTTTTTAACTCCCTTAATGATTGCCAGCCAACAAAGGCGACAAGAGAAGCAACACCGGCAATGATGTAGAAGAAGTAAGTCACTGTCACATTGGCATAGTTTAGTGACTTATCGGCTACCGAGAGTTCGCGCTCCGTAAACTGAACGGTTAATCGCTTTTCTAAGTCTTGTTGATCTTGTCTTAGCGATTTGAGCTCATCAAGGATGTATCTCTCCATTAATGGCCTATCGAGCAACTCACTGTCGGAATACGTTTGCTGCTCGGCCTGTGCGGGCAAGTTGATGCTGATTAGCATCATAAACATGAATAAAACTCGCATAGAAGGACGGCTCCACCTTTAGGTATGTTGTGCGAATAGCGGTTCGGAGTGTGAATAACGAAAAACAGAATGCACAGAACTGCTTTCGCCCACCATCCAATACTCCATCTCTCACTCAGTTAAGAGAGGGCAATTCTAAAACGTTAAATGATTCGATGTCTAAGTAAATTTCTTTTAATTTTTTATTTGTTAACAAATAGAGGTTAATTGGTGAATTGGGTGTTAATTATCGTGTTTTGTTACTAGGTTTAGCTGCTTTCCTTTAAAAACAATGTGTTAAGAATTTCATTTTTGTTTGGTTTTTGTGCGCGAGTGGCGTTGGATGTGTTGAATTGTGTATGGGTTTGTTGGGTGATTGAGCTTTATGATCGACGGTAAAAGTGGCTTTATGGTTTGAGATCTAATTATTTTTGTGCCATTTTAATTTAACTAATCGTTCAAATAAAAAAAGGAGCACGGATGCCCAAGGTAGGAATGCCAAAGATTCGCAGGCCACAATTAGTGAGTGCGACCATGACGGTCATTGACCGTGTGGGCTTGCACGGAGCCAGTGTTTCTTTGATTAGCCAAGAGGCTGGTGTCTCTAGTGGCATCATCAACCACTACTTTGGTGGTAAGCATGGACTGCTTGAAGAAACGATGCGCGATATTTTGAGGCAGCTATCTTGTGATGCAACAAAACGCTTGAATTCACTACCGAAGCAGGCGCATATGCAGAGAATCAACGCGATATTGGATGCTAATTTCGTTGGCTTTCAATCTGAAAGCAAGGTGATCAAAACATGGTTGGCGTTTTGGTCTTATTCCATGCATGACGAAGCGTTAAAGCGTTTACAGCGCGTTAATGAAAAGCGCTTGCTTTCACATTTAAAGCGAGAACTCAAAGCGTTGATGAGCAAAGAGCAAGCCGACATTGTCGCCCAAGGCATTGCCGCGCTTATCGACGGGATCTGGCTGCGTGGAGCGCTTAATCCTGAAGGTATTAATGCGGATAAAGCGCGCATCATTATTAACGATTATTTAGAAAAACAGCTCACGTTTTATTCACAACAATAACCTAGAGTCAAATTTCAGATGGAAGTTACAGCACATTACATTGGAGGGGAGCCTTTCGTTGGTGAGACTGGCGAATCTTTTGCGACCTTAAATCCAGCAACCGGAGAAGTGTTAGCGCACATCGAGCAAGCCGACGAAAGGGTGTTAGCTGACGCCATCGAGAGCGCGAAGCTTGGCTTTTCTGTGTGGTCATCTATGAGCGCTGCCGAGCGCAGCCGATGCTTACTCAAAGCGGCGCAGCTGATTCGCGATCACAATGATGAACTGGCAGAGTTGGAAGTGCGCGATACGGGCAAACCAATTCAAGAAGCGAGTGTGGTTGACATTGCCACTGGCGCAGATGTTATCGAGTATTTTGCTGGATTAGCGAATGGCTTAGGTGGCGAGCAACAATCCCTTGGTTCGAATCAGTTTTTTTACACCAGAAGAGAACCTCTGGGCATTTGTGCCGGCATCGGCGCTTGGAATTACCCGATTCAAATTGCAATGTGGAAAGCCGCGCCTGCATTAGCCGCTGGCAACGCGATGATCTTTAAACCCTCAGAAGAAACGCCACTTTCGGCACTCAAACTGGCTGAACTCTTTACGCAAGCGGGCGTACCTGATGGCGTGTTTAACGTTGTTCAAGGCGACTATCGTGTTGGGCAAATGCTCACCGCGCATCCTGAAATCGCCAAAGTCTCATTCACTGGTGAGTCCGGCACTGGCAAGAAAGTGATGGCCGACAGCGCTGCGACACTCAAACCCGTCACCATGGAATTGGGGGGGAAATCGCCCTTGATTATTTTCGATGATACCGATCTCGATGATGCTGTCTCGGCAGCAATGGTGGCAAATTTTTACACTCAAGGTGAGGTATGTACCCATGGCACGCGAGTTTATGTTCAACGAGCGATGTACGACGCGTTTGTTGAACAGCTAAAAGAACGCACGGAAAAGCTCATAGTCGGCGATCCGATGAACATGGAAACGCAAATTGGCTCACTGATTTCTAAATCGCATCTAGAAAAAGTACTCGGTGCTATTTCCAGTGCGAAAGAGAGCGGTGCAACGTTGCTCACTGGTGGTTTCCAAGTGACGGAAAGAGGGCTAGAGAAAGGGTGTTTTGTTGCGCCTACCGTCTTTGTCGATTGCCGCGATGAGATGCCTCATGTGCAAAATGAAATCTTTGGACCTGTCATGTCAGTGCTGGTGTTTGATGACGAAGATGAAGTCATTGCTCGCGCGAATAACACTCAATACGGCTTGGCCGCTGGGGTATTTACGCAAAATCTATCCAAAGCCCATAGCGTCATTCATCAACTGCAAGCGGGCATCTGCTGGATAAACACTTGGGGAAATTCACCCGCAGAGATGCCGGTGGGTGGCTACAAGCTGTCGGGCATTGGTCGCGAAAATGGCCAAGAGACGTTACTGCACTATACGCAGACCAAAAGCGTGTTTGTCGAACTGGGTGCGTTCGACTCCCCTTACGCTTAATCAATCAATAGTTAGGAGAAAAAGATGCAGCAACACTACGATTACATTATCGTCGGTGCGGGTTCCGCTGGCTGTGTGCTAGCGGATCGACTATCAGAGAGTGGTGATCACAGTGTTTTATTACTCGAAGCGGGCGGTTCCGACAAGAGTATTTTCATTCAAATGCCAACGGCGCTCTCTTACCCTATGAACTCAGAGAAGTACGCTTGGCAATTTGAAACCGATGTAGAAGCGAACTTAGATGGCCGCCGTTTACATTGCCCAAGAGGGAAAGTGCTCGGAGGCAGTTCCTCCATCAACGGCATGGTTTATGTTCGTGGTCACGCCTGTGATTTTGATGAATGGGAAGAGCAGGGTGCAAAAGGTTGGAATTACCAAGCGTGTCTGCCGTATTTCCGTCGAGCAGAAAACTGGGTTGAGGGGGAAGATGAGTATCGCGGTGGCGATGGGCCATTAAGTACCTGTGCTGGCAATAAGATGACGCTGAATCCACTCTATCGCGCGTTCATTGACGCGGGTAAGGAGGCCGGATACCCAGAAACATCGGACTACAATGGCTACCAACAAGAAGGCTTTGGTCCGATGCATATGACGGTTAAAAATGGTGTGCGAGCTTCAACCTCAAACGCATACTTAAGCCGTGCCAAAAAAAGAAGCAATTTCAAACTGATCAAAGGCGTTGTGGTTCAACGTATCTTACTGGAAGAAAAGCGTGCCGTAGGGGTCGAGTTTGAACTGGCAGGCGAACTGCGTACTTGTTTTGCCAAAAATGAAGTGATTTCCAGTGCGGGTTCGATTGGCTCGGTGCAACTGTTACAGCTGTCTGGCATTGGCCCTAAAACGGTACTTGATAAGGCGGGGGTGACGCCCGTTCACCATCTGCCAGGCGTTGGACAAAACTTGCAAGACCATCTCGAAGTCTAT
This sequence comes from Vibrio vulnificus NBRC 15645 = ATCC 27562, assembly GCF_002224265.1. Taxonomy (NCBI): domain Bacteria; kingdom Pseudomonadati; phylum Pseudomonadota; class Gammaproteobacteria; order Vibrionales; family Vibrionaceae; genus Vibrio; species Vibrio vulnificus. The sequence continues at coordinate 1,626,857 of NZ_CP012882.1, read as the reverse complement.
TTCCAATACCATTGTCAAAAGCCCATCACATTGAATGGAAAATTGGACTGGTTCAGCAAAGGGTTGATTGGAGCCGAGTGGATTTTAACGCGCAAAGGGCTTGGGGCGACCAATCACTTTGAGTCTTGCGCCTTTATTCGCTCTCGTGCAGGTTTAAAATGGCCGAATATTCAGTACCACTTTTTGCCCGCGGCAATGCGTTACGATGGACAAGCCGCCTTTGATGGTCATGGCTTCCAAGTCCATGTTGGGCCAAACAAGCCTGAGAGCCGAGGCCGTGTTGAGATCGTCTCAGCCAATCCATTGGACAAACCCAAAATTCAGTTTAACTACTTATCGACCGAGCGCGATCGTCAAGATTGGCGAGATTGTATCCGCCTTACTCGCGAAATTTTGGCACAGCCAGCAATGGATGCGTTCCGTGGTGAAGAGATACAGCCCGGCATCAATGTCGCGACCGATGCGGAAATCGATCAGTGGGTGAAAGAGAACGTCGAGAGCGCGTATCACCCTTCATGCTCATGCAAAATGGGCGCAGACGATGACCCAATGGCGGTGCTCGATGAAGAGTGTCGTGTACGAGGGATCACCAACCTGCGCGTAGTGGACTCCTCCGTTTTTCCCTCGATTCCTAACGGCAATCTTAATGCGCCTACCATCATGGTGGCGGAAAGAGCCGCCGATTTAATTTTGCATAAACAGCCGTTGCCTCCGCAGCGCTCAAAGGTTTGGCTAGCCCCGAGTTGGGAAACTCAGCAGCGGACTGGAGAGCCGATGAGATAAGCCACGCCAAACAGCGTGCCCTCATAAAAGTCAGTAATCATTACAAGGAAAAAACAATGTCTATGACGACAAAAACACTTTCAATCTTGGCCCTGAGTGCCTTTTCGTTTACCGCCGCTGCCAATCAATGCCAAACAGTCCGTTTTGCGGATGTCGGCTGGACCGATATCACAGCAACAACCGCAGTGACTAGCCAGCTGCTCAAAGGAATGGGGTATCAAACCAAAACGGATCTGCTTTCTGTTCCTGTGACCTATTCGTCAATGGCCAACGGTGATGTGGATGTCTTTCTCGGAAACTGGATGCCAACCATGGAAGGGGATATCGCGAAATACCGAGACTCAGGGGAAGTGGAGACAGTCAAAGCCAATCTTGAAGGCGCTAAGTACACCTTAGCGGTACCTAAATATGTCTATGAGCAAGGCGTGCAGAGCTTTGCCGATATCAGCAAGTACGCAGATAAGTTCAAAAATCGTATCTACGGCATTGAACCCGGTAACGATGGCAACCGCCTAATTCAAAGCATGATTGACCAAAACGCCTTTGATTTAAAAGGATTCAGCTTGGTGGAATCCAGTGAAGCAGGCATGGTGTCGCAAGTGGCGAGAGCAGTGCGCCGAAACCAATGGATCGTCTATCTGGGTTGGGCTCCGCATCCAATGAACAGCAATGTAGAGATGGTGTACCTGTCGGGAGGGGATGACTTCTTTGGGCCAAACTACGGCGGCGCCAATGTCTACACCAATGTGCGAGAGGGTTATCTCTCTGCGTGTCCGAATGTAGGTCAGTTGCTGCAAAACCTGACGTTCAGCTTAGAAATGGAAAACCAGCTCATGGAAGCCATTCTCAACCAAAAAGAGAAACCTGCCAAGGCGGCGTTGAACTGGCTAAAGCAGCACCCAGAGCAGATAAAAGCGTGGCTTGAAGGCGTAAAAACGCTAGAGGGCAAACCAGCAGCTCAAGCCGTGATTGACTACGTAAACACACAAGCTTAAGAGATACCGATAGGCGGGCAATCGACAGCCCGCCCAACAAAACAAAGGCAATACAGTGAACTTTATAACTGAAAACAAACTCCCGTTCGGTGAGTGGATGGAAATGGGCGTCGATTGGTTAACACTCAACGCAGCCGGTTTTTTTGATGCGGTCGCTTTCTTTTTGGAAAGCATCATTTTATTCGTTGTGGACCTATTTAAATGGATGCCGCCAGCGATGCCAATTATCGCTACAGCACTGATCGCTTGGTTTCTGCATCGCAGTATTGGGTTAGTCCTCTTTGTGGTCTTGGCTCTGCTGACCATTTTAAATCTTGGCTACTGGCAAGAAATGCTGGAAACCTTTGTTTTGGTCTTCGCCGCGACAACGATTTCCGTATTAATTGGTGTGCCGATTGGGATCATGGCTGCGCATCGTCGTTGGATATACACCTTGCTAAGGCCAATACTTGACCTGATGCAAACCGTGCCGACTTTCGTTTACTTGATTCCTACCTTGGTGTTATTTGGCTTAGGCATTGTACCTGGGCTTATCTCAACCATTATTTTTGCTATCGCCGCGCCGATACGTTTGACCTACCTCGGCATTACCAAAGTGCCTGAAGAGCTGGTTGAAGCGGGCAAAGCTTTTGGCGCTAACCGACTCAAGTTACTGCTTAAAGTAGAACTGCCTGCTGCTTTGCCTAGCATAATGGCCGGTATTACTCAGTGCATTATGTTGTCGCTTTCGATGGTGGTGATTGCTGCGCTCGTTGGTGCGGATGGATTAGGCAAACCTGTGGTTCGCGCGCTCAACACGGTGAACATCGCTCAAGGTTTTGAAGCCGGTTTGGCGATCGTTCTGGTGGCGATAATTTTGGATCGCCTTTGTAAAATACCTCAGCAGAAGGAGGCTTAATCATGGATGCCATTACAATTGAGAATGTTGATGTGGTTTTTGGCGACAAGCCAGAGCACGCTTTGGCGCTGCTCGATCAAGGTAAAACGCGCCAAGAAATCATTGATGAAGCAGGCCAAGTGGTGGGGGTGAACAAGGTTTCTCTCTCAATCAAAGAAGGCGAAATCTGTGTGTTGATGGGTTTGTCCGGTTCTGGTAAGTCGAGCTTATTGCGAGCGGTGAATGGTTTGAACAGCATTTCTCGTGGGTCGTTGCGTATAAAAGATGGGGACCAACAGGTCGATCTAGCACAATGTGACGAAGCAACGTTAAGGCATTTACGAACGCATCGTGTTTCCATGGTTTTCCAAAAGTTTGCGCTGATGCCTTGGCTCACGGTACTCGACAATGTTGCGTTTGGCCTAGAAATGCAAGGCATGGCGAAAAAGCAACGCCGTAAAAAAGCCAAAGAACAGCTTGAAATGGTGGGGCTTTCGGAATGGCAGGATAAGTATCCACATGAACTGTCGGGAGGCATGCAGCAACGTGTTGGCCTAGCGAGAGCGTTCGCGATGGACACCGATATTCTCTTGATGGACGAACCTTTTTCCGCCCTAGATCCGTTGATTCGCGCTCAGTTGCAAGATGAACTGATTCAACTGCAGAAAAAAATGAACAAAACCATTCTCTTTGTTAGCCATGATTTAGACGAAGCACTAAAAATTGGTAACAACATTGCGATCATGGAATCCGGTTGCTTGATACAGCATGGCGCGCCAGAAGAGATTGTGTTGTCACCAGAAACCGATTATGTGAAGGATTTCGTGGCCCACACCAATCCTCTCAATGTACTGAAAGGGCGTACTTTGATGCTCAGCAAAGAATCATTGACGCAGACTGATGGCGCATGGCAAGTGTGTGGTAGGCAGGATTTGTGGTTGGAGCAGTCGGACAAGCAGATGACCTTACGCAATTCAGACAAGCGTCTGCTGGCTTGGCCTTGTGAGCAGCAAGATCCAGTGGTTGATGACAATGTGCTTCTTGTCGCTTCACCTGATCTGGATATGCGCGAGATGATCGCGTTGAAAAAGAAAAACAGGCAGCCGATTTTGTTGGCAGAAGATGATCAATTTGTTGGCGTGCTCGATACGGAACATATCTATCAGGCATTGCTTGGCAACTACCAAAGCAGCGCATCGGCGAATGGCTTGGCGTAGTTTTTAGTGATACTCACTCAATAGTGGAGTAAGAAACCAAGATGGTTTGTCATGCAAACCATCTTGGTTGTTTTGAAGGGGACTAAGATTGTTGTTCCTTCAACATCAATGCCTTACTGCGCTCAATTACACTGATTGCCACCGCAAGAAACAGAATATCTTTCACTAGGAAGAAGTTCGTGACCAAAATCCCATCTGAGACTTTCCACGCATTGGGTGTGGTGAGCAAAAAGCTCAGCGTTGCAACGAAAATAACGCTAGCTGCAATGCCAGACCAGTAACCAATCTGCGGCTTCTTCAGACCGATAACCAAACCAATCGCAACAATAATTTCCGTTGCACCGATAAAGTTAGAGACCATTTGTACAGAGAAGAGGTTGTACAACCAACTCATTAATGGATGGTTCACGACCAAGGGTTCAATAAGCTTGGCTTCCGTTGGGGTAAACTTATAAACACCAATCCACAATAAAACCAATACCACCCCAAATACACCAAGAAGATAGCCTAGGCCTTGCGTGCCTAAGTCAGTGTTTTGTTTTTTCATTTTGCTTTTTCTCCACAATAAATAGCATCAAGATGACCGAGGGTGGAGGAAAAAAATTCTTACTGTGAGGTGTTTTTATCAAATTAATTTGGCGGAATCGTCGTACTGTTTTTGTCTCTCGATATAGAGAACAAAAAGCGCCACAATGGCGCTTTTTCATTGGGTGAAGGGAGCGTTTACTTTTGGTTCGCTTTGCCCAATTGAATCCAAGTATCGATCACCGTATCTGGATTGAGCGAGACGGAGCTGATGCCTTGTTCCATCAACCACTCAGCGAAATCTTCATGGTCTGATGGGCCTTGGCCACAAATACCGACGTATTTGCCCGCTTTGGTTGCGGCATCAATCGCCATTTTCAGCATCGCTTTCACGGCTGGGTTACGTTCATCAAACAGATGCGCGACATCACCGGAGTCACGATCTAGGCCCAAGGTCAGCTGCGTCATGTCGTTTGAACCGATCGAGAAGCCATCAAAATACTTGAGGAACTCATCGGCCAACACGGCGTTGGAAGGCAGTTCGCACATCATGATCACTTTTAACCCTTGCTCGCCACGGCGAAGATCGAACTTCGCAAGCAGGTCAACGACCTGAGCCGCTTCACTTGGCGTGCGAACAAATGGAATCATGATTTCGACGTTCTTCAAGCCCATCTCATTGCGAACGCGTTTGATCGCTTGAGTTTCAAGCTCGAAGCAATCTTCAAACACAGGAGAGATATAGCGTGAAGCACCGCGGAAACCGAGCATCGGGTTCTCTTCATGCGGCTCATAGGCTTTACCGCCGACCAAGTTACTGTACTCATTAGACTTAAAGTCGGACATACGCACAATAACGCGTTTTGGCCAGAAAGCCGAGGCGATGGTGGCAATCCCTTCCGTCAACTTACTCACGTAGAAGTCGATAGGGTCTTGGTAACCACGAATGCGTTGGGTGATTTCGGCCTTCAAGCTTTCCGATTGTTGGTCGAAGTTGAGCAGCGCTTTCGGGTGAATACCAATCATCTTATTGATGATGAATTCAAGGCGAGCAAGGCCGACACCTTCGTTCGGGATTTGCGCGAAATCGAATGCGCGATCTGGGTTGCCCACGTTCATCATCACTTTGGTTGGCAGCATTGGCAGTTCATCAACCGTTGAGCGGCGTACTTCAAAATCGAGTTGACCTTGGTAGACATAACCTGTTTCGCCTTCTGCGCAGGAGACAGTGACCAAATCACCATCCGTCAGTTGGCTGGTGGCATTGCCACAACCCACGATGGCCGGAATACCAAGTTCGCGCGCAATGATCGCTGCGTGGCATGTGCGGCCACCACGGTTGGTGACAATCGCTGAGGCTTTCTTCATCACTGGCTCCCAATCTGGGTCTGTCATGTCCGTGACAAGAACATCGCCAGTTTGAACCAAAGACATTTGATCCAATGAGTCCACCAAACGCACCACACCAGAACCAATGCGTTGACCAATGGCTCGGCCTTCAATCAGTACTTCCGCTTTGTGGCTCAATTCATAGCGCTCGATGACGTTAGCGTCAGACTGAGAGCAGACCGTCTCTGGGCGAGCTTGAACAATGTAAAGCTGACCATCAATGCCATCTTTGGCCCACTCAATGTCCATTGGGCGTTGATAGTGCTTCTCAATGATCATCGCTTGCTTGGCCAGTTCTACGATTTCAGCGTCGGTGAGAGAAAACTGGTTACGTTCAGCCTCTGAGGTATCGACAATCTCAACTTGCTTACCAATCACTTGGCTGTTGGCGTAGATCATCTTACTCAGTTTAGAACCAAAGGTTTTCTTCACAATGGGGGCTTGGCCCGCTTCAAGCAGCGGTTTGTGCACGTAGAACTCATCAGGGTTCACCGCACCTTGTACGACCATTTCGCCTAATCCCCAAGCTGAAGTGATAAACACCACTTTGTCGAAGCCAGATTCGGTATCCAGCGTGAACATCACGCCCGAAGCGGCTTTGTCTGAACGTACCATGCGCTGAATGCCTGCCGAAAGCGCAATGCCTCGGTGGTCAAACCCTTGGTGGACGCGATACGAAATCGCACGATCGTTAAACAAAGATGCATAAACGTGTTTCGTTGCTTCTAATACGGCATCGATACCACGCACGTTAAGAAACGTTTCTTGTTGACCGGCAAACGATGCGTCGGGGAGATCTTCTGCGGTTGCAGAAGAGCGTACCGCGACAGAAATTTCATCGTTTCCATCGGTCAGTGTTGAATAATTTTCACGGATGTCCTGCTCGAGGTCAGCAGGGAATGGGGCTTCTAAAACCCATTGACGAATCGTTGCGCCTGTCTTACGCAGAGCGTCCACATCATCGACATCCAGTTCATCCAGCAGTTGGTGGATACGCTCATCCAGTCCTTCGTAGTCAAGGAACTGGTTAAAAGCGTATGAGGTCGTCGCAAAACCATTAGGTACCGACACACCAGCATTGGCGAGGTTAGACACCATTTCGCCAAGAGATGCGTTCTTACCGCCGACTTTATCGACATCTTCCATGGATAGGCTATTGAACCAGAGGGTGTTCTTTTGCATGTCTTTCTCCAGAAACATTGCAGCTTTCGTAGGGATAGGCAAACGATTACGCGAGGGCTCAAAAAAAGAGAAATCAATTTTCAAAGCTGTGGGGCACGTAATGGCACGCCTGGGTTTATTATTTGTATTATGGTTAACATCCTACTCAAAATATTTTTAAGTTTTAAACAAAAATGCAAACAGAAAAGCAAAGTCGTGATGTGTTCTACGTTTCTGACGGAACGGCAATTACCTGTGAAACGTTAGGGCACGTCGTTTTGGGGCAGTTCCCCTTTGTGGCCAATGAGAAAACCTTCCCATTTGTCGAAAGTGAAGAGAAACTCACTGAATTAATCAAACACATTGAAATTTCATTCCAAACCAATGGGATAAAACCTCTGGTGTTTTTTTCTCTGGTATTGCCTGATCTCAAAGCGCGTTTAATGGAGTCTCCGGCGTATTGCTACGATGTGTTGGAAAGCATTGTGCAGCGGGTGAAAGATGATATCCAAATGGAACCGACGCCAAAGTTGCAACGCTCGCGCAGTGTCGGAAAAGACACCGATACCTATTTTGATCGTATTGCGGCGATTGAGTACACCTTGGCGCACGACGATGGCATTTCGTTAAAAGGTTTAGAGTTGGCGGACATTATTTTGCTAGGCGTTTCACGCAGTGGCAAAACACCCACCAGTTTATACATGGCGATGCAGTTTGGTTTGCGGGTGGTGAATTACCCCTACATTGATGACGACATCAAGGGATTGAAACTGTTGCCGGAGTTTGAAATTCATCGCCACAAATTGTTTGGTTTGACGATTGATCCCAAGCGGTTGACTGAGATTCGAGAGAACCGCTTGGCGGGCAGCGATTACGCAAGCACCGAGCAGTGTCAGCATGAACTGGCCAATGTCGAAGCTTTGTTCAGGCGTGAAGCCATTCCGTATATCAATACAACGTCGCTGTCTGTTGAAGAGATTTCGACCAGAGTGCTCGAAAAAACAGGCTTAAAGCGCCGCTTGTTCTAAGCAGGCCAAGGAAAGTGCAACCCAAAAAGGAACAAAAAACAGGATGAACCAAGCGATAACCGCCCCAGAGACGCTAATAAATGACCAAGGCCAGCCACACTATGGCCATTTTGAACAGATGGTCCGTGAATTAGCACCGGAGCAGTTTGATTACCGCAATGTGATGGATAAATCGGCCAGTAAATTGGCGCGCTATTTTCATTACAAACAATTTCAGTTTGTCAGCGTTATGAGCGAACGATATCTCATTGGTATCGCGATCGCAGACATCCGCTATCTCTGTTCGGCATTTTGCTATGTGGTTGACCTTGAAACGGGTCAGTTGGTTGAGCAAAGTTGGTTACGTCCGCTGTTTTTTGATAGTGGCATGCGGGCTTCACCCTATGAGGGGAAAGCGCATATTGCCAATCAAGCGCTGATGTTTGACATCAAACAAGGCCAGTGGCGAGTCGTGCTCAATACGAAATGGGTGAAAGCTGATATGGTATTGTTGGCAGAAAACAGCGAACAGCCATTAGCCATGTGTACGCCGACCGGCTATCAAGGTTGGACTTACACACAAAAGCACAATGCACTAAAGGTGAATGGCGAGTTAAACGTGTTCGGTAAAGCCGTTGACCTTAAAACGGCGTTAGCAGGGTATGATTTTTCTGCGGGTTATATGCGTAGAGAAACCAGTTGGCGCTGGGCGAGCATTAACACTCAGCAGCAAGGCATTCGCCTGGGCTTGAATCTCGCGGCTGGGGTGAACGAGACCGGAGGCTGTGAAAACGTACTTTGGGTTGAGGGAGAACGACACTTTCTTCCAGCGGTCTATTTCGATTTTGATCGCTTTAAGCCAAACGAGGCTTGGCGTATATACAGTGCAGACAAACGCATTGATCTGACGTTTACCCCCATGAACTGCCGCAAAGAAAAGCTCAACTTGTTGGTGCTCAAAAGTAATTTTCGCCAATTTGTTGGCCATTTCGACGGTGTGCTCAAAGGCGATGATGGCGCAGAGCACCGATTGGAAAACGTACTTGGTTTAACCGAAGATCACTTCGCCTGCTGGTGAAAGGTTTAAGGGGTAGTAAAAACCCGCCACAGTACTATGGCGGGTGGAGACATAATGAAGAGGGGTTCTACTTAAACAGCAGCTCTACTTCTTTGATGATGCCAGTGTCTTTTTCGTAGTCGTCCGAGACAAGCACTTTCCACTGGCCCAACACGTCACTCTTTTCAACATCATTGAGCGTGAAAAGAACATGGTAGCGATTACCACGATCACGACCATTGCTCTCTTTTAGTGACCACTGTTTGCCAGAAGGAGCCACTAGAGAGACAGAAACATCGCCAATAAACTGATGCTCAATGTTGACGCGAATGGTGGTTTTCGTTAACTCACCTTGGTAATTCACATCAAAAGGCAGTTCGAGTTGAGTGGCATCCGGCAAGGCGCGTGGCGATTCAAGCAAGTATTGATTTTTACCTGTTGTGACGGCTGGCGGCGTTACGGTGTCTGTTGTGCCGTCATCTGGAGTCGCTGCTTTTGAAGCGTAAATACTCGCGACGTGTGGTGCACTCAAGCCAATAGCGCGTACAGCGTTCGCGTAATCTTTCTTGCCGCAAGGTGTGCCTTCGCACTGCTTGTCTGGTGTTGAGAAAGTGTACGAGCGACCACGAACGCCAAACAAGAAGCCGTAAGCCATGGTGGTGGCAAACTTGTCTTTAACGCCATAACCATACGCATCTTTTTCCGTGCCGTTTCCGAAATGCGGCGTATTTTCATATTGCTCGTGCGCGTGGTTTAAGCCCCAGTTGTGGCCGAGTTCGTGGATAAAGGTGTCATCGCCGCACTGGTTCATGTAAGAATGGCTGTACATGCGACTTTTGGCATAGCGAGGGTTAGAACGCCAATCAGACGCTGGGATCACCCATGCTAGACCACAGCTGATGAGGCCTTTTCTGGCATCGTAATCTGGCGTGTTTTTCAGATCGAGGTTACGGAACATCGCGACCATGTCTGCCCCCGCTTTCTTTCGTTCACTTTCGATATCGCTAAAAATAGGATCTTGAGCACGGCTTGGCGTCAGGGCATTAAGCGCTTGTTTTTGCGATTTCTTCATACCCGCTTGTGAATCAAAGTTGTATTCTTTTGTTGCTACAAGATTCACCTTAATATCAAGGCCACTGTTTTTTAATATAACGTTGCCCACGTTAAAACGATGTTGAATCGCGGCAAGTTGATCTTGTTCAAACCATTCAGATGTTGCTTTTGTATATACGCCTAGCACATCAATTTGCGTTGTTTCAGCCACTGCAGGCACAGCAATGCCTGACGCTATGGCAAACGCCAATAACGTTCTTTTCATATTTATTTCCTACTTGGTTGTGTTTGTAAAACTAATAGATAGAGGTGTTAGTGATCAAATCCATGATTGGCAGGTAATTCGTAAACCCATGCACTGCTCCCTTTTCCTTCAATTTTAATTTGTCCTTCAGGATGGCCAATAAAGCCCAAAATCGAAGTTTTTCCAAAAGTAAACGTAACGGGATAACTTTGACCCTCTAGTTCAAAATTTCCCGACCACATACGAATACCTTCATTCTGAAATTCGTTGTTATCAATTTTGATATCGATGTTGTCATTGCTTGGCAAACTCATCGTAATGACATCGCCCTCATTGAGTGCCTTAAATTGATTAATATCTGCAATTTCAACGGCTTTAATGTTTTCTATGTATGGGCTGGTCGGTTTAAAACGCTCGATCTCTTGCTGAGGGTTAGTGTCTGACCAGACTGAATCGAATTTTTGCGGTTGTTTGATCTTCTCTTCTGTAATGACGACTTCTTCTATGATGCTTTCTTCTGGCTTTTTGTGGGGCTCAATAATCGTTTCGATAGGCTGAATATCAACGGCTAAATTATCCGAAGAAGAGACTTTATTCTCATTAATTACGTCATTTAAGTTGTTTGATTTTTCTTCAGTAATAACGTTTTTACTTAATTCAATCTCACTATTAAAAAATAAGACGGATGAAAAAACAGCAACGGTCATAACAGATAATAATGCTAATTTAAAATTCACTTATATATTCCCGAGTTAACTAGTTATTTCGTCAATATAATTTGTTTTATAAAAAATAAATAAAATGAGTGTGATCTTGGTTCAAAAATGCTCTTGAAGAAATTCAATTTATTATTGTCATGTGAATATGTGCCTAACTTTTAATTTAAATGTCGAATAATTGTTTTTTCTCTGACATAAAAGATGTGAGATTTGTTCTAGGTAGAGTTTTTACTCAATTGTGTTTTTTGTCAGTAATGTGCAGGTATCGTAAATGTGCTTTTTGAGCGTAAAGCGCCAGCTTTTGCTCGATTTAATGAGGTTAAATGTTCGAACGCTCATTTTGTGAGTGAGTTATCGAACACGAAGGAAAAAAAATGACACACTATCAGTATGCTTATTAGTGAATAGGAAGATACCTATGGTGAGTTCCAGTCATTTTGAAACGGAAGTGGTGATCATTGGTGGTGGTGCGACGGGAACTGGCATTATGCGCGACTGTTCGTTGCGTGGCATTAGCTGCATTTTACTGGAAAAGGACGATATCGCTTCTGGTACGTCAGGGCGCAATCATGGTTTATTGCATTCAGGTGCTCGTTACGCTGTCACTGATTCTGAGTCGGCGAAGGAGTGCATCCAGGAAAACAAGATTCTCAAAAACATTGCTCGTCATTGTGTCGAGCAAACCAGTGGCTTATTTATTACTCTGCCGGAAGACGATTTAGCGTTCCAAGACACGTTTATTCAACAATGTACACTCGCGGGGATTGAAACAAAAAGGCTGACGCCTTCTCAAGCCTTGGCGCTAGAGCCTAATGTGAATCCAGCTTTGGTGGGTGCAGTGCAAGTGCCTGATGGCACACTCGATCCATTTCGTCTTTGTGCGTCTAATGTGCTTGATGCGAAAGAGCATGGCGGGCGTATCTTTAACCACACGCAAGTGGTCGGTTTGATTCGTCAGGGTGATCTGGTTCGCGGGGTAAAATGTCTTCACACGCTTACTGGCCAAGCCTTTGATATCTATGCGCGTGAAGTGATCAACGCCGCCGGTATTTGGGGGCAGAATATTTGTGAGTACGCCGATCTCAACATCAAGATGTTCCCTGCCAAAGGGTCACTGTTGATCTTGGATTATCGCATCAACAATTTGGTCATTAACCGTTGTCGCAAACCATCCGATGCCGACATCTTAGTGCCCGGCGACACCATCTCTTTAATTGGTACAACCTCAGAACACATTGAATACGATCAAATTGACGACCTTCACGTGACCGAAAGCGAAGTGGATGTGTTGTTAAGGGAAGGGGCAAAGCTGGCACCTATTATGGCCAATACGCGAGTATTGCGTGCCTACGCAGGTGTGCGTCCATTAGTGGCGGTGGATGACGATGGTTCTGGTCGAAACATTAGTCGTGGCATTGTACTGCTCGATCACGCCGAACGAGACGGTTTGAAAGGCCTGACGACCATCACAGGTGGTAAGTTGATGACCTATCGTCTGATGGCGGAATGGGCGACCGATGTGGTGGCGAAAAAGCTCGGTAACAACAAGGCATGTGAAACGCATATCAAGCCACTTCCGGGTTCGAACGAAATGCCCAAAAAGCACAAAAAAACCGCCAGTATCGTTAAGCCTGTCTATGAATCGGCGGTTTATCGCCATGGTGAACGTGCCGAGCAGTTTTTGAAAGATGATGACGAAAGCCAAACCGTGATTTGCGAATGTGAGATGGTCACCAAAGGCGAAATTGAATACGCAATCAAGCAACTGGATGTCAGCAATTTGGTTGATTTGAGACGTCGCACTCGGTTGGGTATGGGGCCATGTCAGGGGGAACTGTGTAGTTACCGCGCCGCGAGTTTGTTTAGTCAGTATGGGCATCTTGACGGTACGGTTAGCGCCCATTTACTGACGGAGTTTTTGGAAGAACGTTGGAAAGGGGTGAAACCCATCTTCTGGGGGGATGCATTGCGAGAATCTGAATTTAGCTATTGGATTTACGAAGGGCTATTCGGTGCCAGTGAACTACCGACCGCAGCAGATGAGGAGAACGCATCATGTTAAATTACGATATTGCTGTGATTGGCGGTGGCATCGCGGGTTACTGTGCGGCGCTCAAAGCATTAGAAGAGGGCAAGAAAACCGTACTCATTAGCCAAGGCCAAAGCGCGTTGCATTTTTCTTCTGGATCAATCGATGTTCTGGGCAAGTTGCCATCTGGCGAGGCGGTTCATCAACCCTTTGATGCGATAGATACGTTGGCGAAGAGACATCCTGAACACCCTTATGCCAAAATGTCGGCGACTTCAGTGAAACGTTCCCTGCATTGGTTGGTAGAGCAGCTCAATGCTCAAGGCATTCCGTTACACAGCCAAGAAGACGAAACGAACCACTATCGCATTACACCACTTGGCACTTTAAAGCCAACCTGGTTGTCTCAGCCGTTCGTTCATCGTCACACCAAAACAGTGCCGTTCAAACGCATTCTGTTTGTTGCGGTGGATGGCTATCGAGATTTCCAGCCACTGTTGGCCAAAGACAATCTCAAAAAACACCCTGATTTTCAGCACTGCGAAATTGGTGAAATTCAGGTAACGATTCCAGGTTGTGAAGCCTTGCGTCGCAACCCCAATGAGCTGCGTTCTATTGATATTGCGCGCTTGCTCAAGCTGCCTCAAGCATTCAACAGTTTATGTCACCAACTGATGAAACATGCCACTCAAGAGGATCTGGTCATCATGCCTGCGATCATGGGCAACGGTGACGGACTGGTTCTGTTGCAGCAGTTGCGTCGTCAGACCAATCTCACGTTGCATGAAGTGCCGACCATGCCACCGTCTTTACTGGGTATTCGCATCGAAGAAGCCTTGCAAAAACGCTTCTTGAAACTGGGGGGCGTGTTATTAAAAGGGGATCAAGTGCTCTCGGGTGAGTGGGATGCACAAGGCCACTTGGTGTCGATTGCCACGCGTAATCTCGGCGACATTCCACTGCACGCCAACGCCTACATTTTGGCGTCAGGCAGTTACTTCAGCCAAGGGCTCAAAGCCAGTTTGGACAAGATTGTGGAACCTATTTTTGGTTTGGATATGGTGGCTAAGCCCCATCGCCGTCAGTGGCGAAACGATCAATTCTTTAGCGCATCTGGGCATCCATTCATGGCGTTTGGCGTGGAAACGGATGCGATGTTTCGTCCTTCATTAAATGGGCAAGTATGCCAAAACCTTTACTGCTGCGGCTCCGTGTTGTCGGGTTATGACCCGGTATTTGAAGGCTCGGGTGGAGGCGTAGCAGTATCTACTGCGCTGGCCGCCGTTCAAAGGGCGATGGGACTTAAGCAAGCAATGAGCGTTGAAGAGGAGTGCGTACTATGATGAATGCCTTTGCCAAACATGCGCCAACCAATACCACGTTTGATCAATGCATTAAGTGCACTGTCTGTACGGTTTACTGCCCAGTAGCAAAAGCCAACCCACAATACCCAGGGCCAAAACAGTCTGGGCCAGATGGCGAGCGTCTACGCTTAAAAAATCCGGAATACTACGACGACTTACTCAAGTTATGCACCAACTGTAAACGCTGCGAAACCGCTTGCCCTTCTGGGGTAAAAATCGGAGACATCATTGCGGTTGCGCGAGGAAAATATGGCAAGAAGACGCTCAATCCTAAGTTAATGCGCGATTTTGTGTTAAGCCATACGGATTTGTTTGGCTCGTTAGCCACGCCAGTTGCGCCTATCGTCAATAAAATCACCAGTTTGAAACCGGTGAAAAGTTTGATGCACAAAACCATCGGCGTGGATAAGCACAAAGATCTGCCGAAGTATTCGCACGGAACGTTTCGCAGTTGGTACAAGAAGCAAGCGCAAACCCAAGCACAGTTTGCCCGTCAGGTCAGTTACTTCCACGGCTGCTATGTGAATTATAACCATCCACAGCTTGGCAAAGATTTGGTAAAAGTGCTCAATGCGATGGGGTACGGAGTGCAGTTGCTGAAAAAAGAGAAATGCTGTGGCGTGCCTTTAATTGCCAACGGTTTTCATGAGAAAGCACGTAAAAATGCCAATCTTAACATCAGCATGATTGAGCAATCGGTGGAGCAAGACAGAACGGTGATTTCCACCTCTTCGACCTGTTCTTTTACGTTGCAACAAGAATACCCACACGTGTTGGGCGTTGAAAATCAGCATGTGGTGAATCGAATCGAGTACGTGACTCGCTTTTTACTGAAAGCCTTTATGAATGGCTATGCACCATCCATGAAGCCGATTAACAAAAAAGTGGTGTATCACACGCCTTGTCACCTTGAGCGCAGCGGCAATGTGATGTTCACTTTAGAGCTATTACGCATGATCCCTGGACTAGAGTTGGTGGTGTTAGACAGTGAGTGCTGTGGCTTAGCGGGCACTTATGGCTTTAAAGAAGAAAACTACCAAACGTCGATGAAAATTGGTTCCCACTTATTTGAGACGATAAAAACGTCGCAAGCGGATTTCGCCATTACCGATTGCGAAACCTGTAAATGGCAAATTGAAGAAAATACCCAATTGGAGACCATTCATCCCATCAGCTTGTTAGCGATGGCGCTGGAATAAACAGCAATCGCTCATCGGAATATCCCCTAACCGTTGGCGCAGCAACGCCAGCGGTTAGGGGCTTTAATGCTTAATTAAACGTTTCTTTTGGCGAAAAATCGCTTTAGTTAAACATCTCTTTGTTGCAGTTTTTCTAGTAACTCATCCAGCCTAGTGACCGTGATGGACGCTAAGCTGGCGAACCCTTTATCTTCCCCATTGGTCACAAGGCAAGAGGGCATATCTGCGTTGTAGGCCGCCTCAAGATCGTAAAGATAATCCCCCACATACAGTATTTGATGACTCTTGAGTTGCCATTGTGTTGCCAAGTGAATTAGGGCTTCTGGGTCGGGTTTTGGCGCGCAGTGTTCACGAGTGATCAAATGCTCGATGTCTATTTGTGTCTGTTCGAGCTTGAGCTGACTGGCTTGCAAGCAATTCCGAGTCACGATTGCTGATTTGATTTGCTGCTGTTTCAAGTAGTGAAGCAGGGCGTGGCAGCCAGGTAATGGCTGAGCGTGTTTGGCGTCGGACAGTTCATGATCCAAAATAGTTTGCTCTGCGTGCCGTTGTGCATGCTTATCGGTCATTGCCTCCACAAAGCAAAGTAGGTCGATCTCCTGCGGGCAACCGAGCTGTTGACGAAGCTGTGAAAAATTGAGTTCACAGCTGACAAGGGTGTTGTCCAAATCAAAAATAATGGCTCGTATTTCATTGATTTCTAATGTGATTGGTTTCATGAGCGCCCTTATGTTTGTGGCATTAAAAAGAGTTTATCCCTTTACTTGAGTTTTATACGACGATAAGTTGAACATGTCTCGAAAATCAGAAGGAAATCTTTGATGAAAAAGGATTTACGTGCGCATTGCCACACCATTATTGCGGGCAATCACGAGCAAAGCCCAGCAGAACATTTCTACGCGATGGCGAAATGGTGTGAAGAGCACCAAGTGAAGCACGATGTGTATGGTGATGGGGAATTCATCAACTCATTTCAACAAAAAGTGGCCGACCTTTTAGGCTTTGAAGCGGGTTTGTTTGTTATTACGGGCACCATGACGCAGGCCACTGCCCTTGAGTTGGTATGCCGTAAAAAACGCAATCCTGTGGTAGCGATGCATGAATCCAGCCATATTTATCGTTTTGAACGTCAGGGTTATCAACTGCAGAATCGTTTTTCCATCTTGCCTTTAGGCGATATGTTCCGACCTTGGACAGCAATAGATCTCAACGCTTGGCCAGATGAAATTTCAGCAGTCTTGTATGAGCTGCCAATGCGTGAGCTAGGTGGGCAATTGCCAAGTTGGGACGAACTCAATGACATCAAAGCCGAGTGTGAACACCGCGACATTCACCTCCATATGGATGGCGCTCGTTTATGGGAGTGCGCGGCCTATTATCAAAAGTCATACAAAGAGATTGCCACGGGTTTTCAGTCGGCTTATGTCTCTCTCTATAAGGGCATCAATGGCTTAGGGGGATCATTACTACTCGGAGACAAAAAATTCATCGAGCAGGCGTCGATTTGGATGAAGCGCCAAGGTGGCAATGTATATCATCGCACGCCTTACGTGGTGTCTGCTGCAATGCAGTTTGATCAACAATTGGCGAAAATGCCGGCGCTGTTTGCGCGCACACAGCAGATCTACCAAATCCTCCGCGAGTTCCCACAATTGGCCGTCAGCCCTTATGAACCGCAAGCGAACATGCTGCATTTGATTGTGCCGCTGAGCCTTGAAAATGCCATCGAGTTGCGTGACCGAGTGGCCGAGCAAAAAGGCGTTTGGTTAGGGCATCCGCAAACCACGCAGCACCCTGAACAATCGATCTTCGAGTGGTATGTGGGCGATAGACTGCTCAACATCGCAGATGATCAGTTGCGTGAAGTGTTGGCTTACTTAGCAAATGCAGAGTGTTGATAATAAGAAACATCAGGTAGATAACGTCAGTAAAAGGAGTCGTGACGTCATGATCATCCCCAAATCACTTAAGCCTGGCGATACGATAGGCTTTTTCTCACCATCTTCTCCCGCGACGCACTTTGCGCCAGAGCGTTTTGCGCGGGCGAAACAATACGTTGAGAAACGGGGCTACCAACTGAAAGCGGGGAGCCTAACGGGAAAGAGTGATACTTATCGCTCGGGCTCGATTGCCGAGCGTGTTGAAGAGCTTAATGCACTGATTCGCGATCCTGAAGTGCGATGCATTATGTCGACCATTGGTGGTTACAATAGCAACTCATTGCTCCCTTATCTGGATTACCAAGCGCTTCGCGACGATCCGAAAATCATCGTCGGTTATTCGGATGTGACCGCACTCCTGATGGGCATTTATGCGCAAACGGGCATCGTGACCTTCTATGGCCCAGCTTTAGTCGCGTCACTGGGGGAGTTTCCTCCGTTGGTGGATGAAACGTTCCAATCTTTTACCGACATTGTCCAAACGCTCGAAAATCTGCATCACACCTATGTAATGCCACAAGGCTGGAGCGATGAGTATGTGCCTTGGCATTTGCAATCGACCAGTAAACACACTAACCCAAACCAATGGTATTTTGCAGGACAGGGCGTGGTGACAGGTAGAATCATTGGTGGCAACCTCAATACCATGTCTGGGATTTGGGCCTCGCCTTACATGCCAGAAATCCAGCAAGGCGATATCTTGTTGTTGGAAGATTGCTTGCAAGGCATTGAAGTGGTGGAACGCGCTTTTGCGATGTTGAAACTCAATGGCGTGTTCGACAAGGTCGGGGCTATCGTGTTGGGTAAGCATGAGCTGTTTAACCACAAGGAAACAGGAAGACAACCGATTGATGTCTTGAACGAAGTACTCAATGGTCAATCGGTGCCAATTTTATGGGACTTCGACAGTTGCCATACCCATCCTATGCTTACGGTGCCCCTTGGCTCTATGATGACGATAGACTTCGAGCAGCAAACGGTCAGTGTCTCCCTTGAGTGAGGTTTACGGAAGCACTTGGTAAATGTTGCCATTGTCCGTGGTGAAATAGAGATAGTCATCAGGGCTTAAGGTGATGTCTCGAACTCGCTCGTTGAGTTTTTCAAATAAGCGGTCAGTCTCTTTGAGCTGGCCGTTTTCGATGCTGACCACATTGATGTGCGTGAGCTTTAATGCGCCGATCAGCAGCTTGCCGTTGAGGCTTGGGTAACGCTCACCGCGATAGAACATGAGGCTACTTGGGGCAATAGACGGTATATAGACCCATTTGGGCGCTTCGATGCCGGGCAGTGTATCGGCTTCTCCAACGCGAATCGGACCCCAATATTCTTTGCCATGAGAAGTCTTGGCCCAGCCGTAGTTCTTTCCAGCTTGAATGAGGTTAATCTCATCGCCCCCTCTTGGACCATGCTCAACAGACCAGAGTTGCTGTGTTTTGCCATCGAAAAACAGTCCTTGTGGGTTGCGATGGCCAAAGCTCCATATCTCCTTTTTCACTTCACTATTGTCGATGAATGGATTGTCGTTGGGTATTTTTCCATCCAGTGTTAGGCGCAAAATGGTGGCTGCATGGTTGCTCGGATCTTGCCCGTTGTCTCGAACGCCACGATCGCCAATGGAGAAATAAAGGTGATTGCTGTCATCAAAGGCGATACGACTACCGAAGTGGCGACCGGTTGTTGACGCAGCATCCGCGACAAACAGCTCTTGCCAGTCGGAGAACACTTTGTTTTGCAAACGGGCAGTGGCCAGTACCACGGTTGTGCCAGTGTCGACTTCTTTCGAAAAGGTAAAATAGAGCTGCTGACGTGTGATGGGGGAAAGGGCAACATCAAGTAACCCGCCTTGTCCTGAGTCGTCGACATTGGTGACTTGATAGAGTGGGGTTTTCTGACCTTGAGTGACATCGAGCAACGAGATACGGCCATTTTTCTCGGTAATGACGGCGTTGGCGCTGTCGATAAATTCAATTCCCCAAGGAATTTGATAACCCGAAGCGATTTTCTTTAGCTTGAGTTCCTCACATAGAGTGGAAAACGACACCAACCCCATTAGCACGGTTGCTAAACACTGACCTGTCCATTTCATTACAACGATCCTTTTGAGTAAATCCCTTTGACTTGATTAGTTTGAGTATATACCCAATGCCCGTCGAATTCTGACCTATACTTATCCACTAGGAGAGCTGTGTTCTGTTAAATCAATCACTTTTGGGGCATAAGTATGGCGTACAAAGGAAGAATCGCTCAATGGAGCCAAGACAAAGGTAATGGTTTTATTAAAATCGACGGTTCAGGAGAGATGGTTTATTTCAATAAAGCAGAAGTTATTGGCACAGCAGCGCTGGATGATGTGGTGACCTTTGAGGTTGAGCGCAACAAGCATGGTCAAGTTATCGCGGTGGCTGTACAAAAAGCGTTTGTGTTCTCTTTTGCAATCGGGGTTGCCATTATTTTTCTCACTGCTGTTTTTGCGGGTATTTGGTTATTCCGTTACCCCGCATTGGCGGTTCTACATTACTTTTTTATCAGTGCAGTCACGTTCGTGATTTGCGCATTTGATGTCTCTGCCGCCAAGGAGAGCAAGCCAAGAGTACCAGAAATGTTGTTTTATATTCTGGCATTGATTGGCGGTTGGCCCGGAGCATTCTTTGCTCATGTTGTTTTGAGTCACAAAGTCGGTAATACCCCCTTTTTGGTCATGAGCTGGCTGATGGCGCTGATTAACATGGCGGGTTTTGCTTGGACATTAACCGATTATGGCAAAAGCTATCTCTACTTGATGTTAGATAGGTTACCTCTTCATTTGATTCCAGGTTTTGCGTAAGCATTTAGAGTCCACATTCACTATTAAAAAAAGCGCTCCGAAGAGCGCTTTGTTCATCTTGATTTGCAAGCCTTAAGGAGATTACATCGCTGCTTCAAAAATCGCAGAGATCTCTTCGTGTGTCGCTTGTTTCGGGTTGGTGAAACCGCAGGCATCTTTCAACGCATTGTCGGCAAGTGTTGGAATGTCTTCCAGTTTCGCGCCAAGTTCGCGAATTCCAGTTGGGATACCGACATCTTTCGCGAGTTGCACAATGGCTTCGATCGCTGCGTCTGCACCTTGCTCTGCGCTCATACCTTCAACATTGACACCCATTGCTTTTGCGACATCGCGTAGACGCTCAGGGCAAACTTGTGCGTTGTAGCGTTGTACGTGTGGCAACAAGATTGCGTTACATACACCGTGAGGTAGGTCGTAGAAGCCACCCAACTGGTGTGCCATTGCGTGTACATAGCCTAATGATGCGTTGTTAAATGCCATACCTGCCATGAACTGTGCGTAAGCCATTTGCTCACGCGCTTCAATATCTTCACCGTGCGCAACCGCAGTACGAAGGTGAGCTTGGATAAGCTCGATCGCTTTGATTGCAACTGCATCAGTAATCGGCGTTGCAGCAATAGAAACGTAAGCTTCTACCGCGTGAGTCAGTGCATCCATACCCGTTGCTGCGGTGAGTGATGCAGGTTTTGCTAGCATCAATTCTGGGTCGTTTACTGAGATAAGTGGCGTTGTGTGTTTATCGACGATCGCCATTTTAATATGACGTGCTTCATCGGTGATGATACAGAAGCGGGTCATTTCAGAGGCCGTACCCGCCGTTGTATTGATAGCAATCAGCGGTAGCATTGGTTTTGCTGATTTGTCGACACCTTCGTAATCGGCAATGGCGCCACCATTTGAAGCCACCAATGCGATACCTTTGGCACAGTCGTGTGGAGAACCACCACCTAGTGAGATCACGAAGTCACAATCGTTTTGCTTTAGAAGCTCTAAGCCTGCGTTTACGTTACTGATTGTTGGGTTTGGCTGCGTACCATCAAACACAACTGCGCTGACACCACGCTCAGAAAGAAGGTCCTGAACCTGCTTCACCACACCGATTTGATTTAGGATCTTGTCGGTAACAATCAAACCTTTTGTAAAACCTTGAGCCTTAATGCTATCTGCTGCGTCTTTTAGGCAGCCTGCGCCCATTAGGTTCACGGTAGGGATAAAAAATGCACTTGCCATGTTGGATTGCTCCATCGTTGTTAGTTAATAATGATTCCTCTTCTAGCCATTACTTTGTCATATGAGTGGTGAAAGCAAACTTGATCTCAAACAAGTTGGGGGAGGGAAACCCCTCTCTAAAAACAGGAACTGTGAACAGGATCTTGTTGCACATAAATTTCGTTATCTTATTGATAAATTTCTTTAAAATACAGAGTGATAACGCAATCGATTTTCCACTCGTTTTCGGTTGTTAGCAGAAAAACGGTGTTTATTGATTGCCAGTGCAAATTGAATAAGGGGCTTTTACTGGCTATTTGCTGGGCGCTGCGTTAGCATTGCCGACCTTTTTTTGGCTGGAGGTGTTATGTACATTGGTTTCGATTATGGAACGGCAAACTGTTCAGTGGCGAAAATGCAAGATGGCGAGCCAGAGCTACTCGCTATTGAAGGATCAAGTCACTATATTCCGTCAACACTTTCCGCCCCAACAAGAGAATCGGTTTCCGAGCATTTATTCCGACATCGAGATATCAAACCGCTCGACAAAGTGGGTGAGCAGGTATTACGACGAGCCATCAACGTCAATCGAGAAGAGAGCATTGAACTGCATCCGGAAGATGTGGTGTTTGGCCAGGCGGCGCTTGATCGCTATTTGGCAGATCCAACGGATCTCTATTACGTTAAATCACCGAAATCGTTTCTTGGTGCTTCTGGCCTGCATGACGTGCAGCTGAGCTTCTTCGAAGATCTGGTTTGCGCCATGATGGCTAACATCAAAACCAACGCAGAACATTCGGCGCAAGCGGTGATTCGTGATGCGGTGATTGGCCGTCCTGTGAACTTCCACGGTCGAGGTGGTGAAGAGGCAAACCGTCAGGCTGAAGGCATTCTGCGTCGCGCAGCGACACGCGCAGGCTTTAAAAACATAGAGTTTCAGTTTGAACCGGTTGCTGCTGGTTTAGAATATGAAGCAACTCTGCAGCATGACAAAACCGTATTGGTGGTTGATATTGGTGGCGGTACGACTGACTGCTCGCTGATTGAAATGGGGCCAAGCTGGCGTGGAAAAAACGAGCGTACAGGCAGCTTGCTTGCTCATTCCGGTCAGCGAATTGGTGGTAATGACCTCGATATTTATCTTGCGTTTCGTCAACTGATGACGCCATTTGGTTTTGGTAGCAAAGCGGTCAGCGGCATTGATATGCCAAGGACTCAGTTTTGGAACCCAATCGCTATTAACAACGTTCAAGCGCAAAACGACTTCTATGGGCGCGCCAATCTAGCGGCGCTTAAGCTGCTGCACAAAGAAGCCCAAGAGCCAGAAAAACTGGCTCGCTTGCTCAAGGTCTACCATGAAACACTCGGTTATCAGATAGTCAGACGGGCTGAAGAGGCAAAAATTGCCTTGTCGGATAGCGAACACTACCAAGTTGCCCTCAATCTGTTTTCGGAACAGTTACATGTGGATGTCAGCCAGAGCGAAATGATTGAAGCGATTGAGTCGCCGAAGAGCAAAATGGTGGAGCTAGTAAAAGAAGCCGTTGAGCAGGGGGGCGTAAAGCCGGATGTGATCTTTATGACCGGTGGTTCCGCTCGCTCACCGATTTTGCGCCAAGCCGTAGAGAGCGAGTTACCGAATGTGCCCGTTGTCAGTGGCAACTATTTCGGCTCGGTTACCGCAGGTCTGGCGCGTTGGGCGGAGGTTTGCTTTCGCTGATTACGTTAATGCATTACCGTTTGACCTTACCCCAAGGCAAAGGTTTATACCTATGATGGTCGTTAATCCGAAAGTAAGGTGACTTATGGGATGCTGTAATCAAGCGCCGAAAGGTGGTGGTGGAAAACCATCCACACTGTTCATTACCATCGCTGTGATGATGGCCGTGGTGTTTGCCTTAGCCTTTTTCGCTGGCTAAAAAGAACAAAAGGCGCTCTGGATTGAGCGCCTTCTTAATTTCTGCTTGATGGATTATTCTTCTGGTTTGACGGCCAGCATTTCTTCAATGCCCCCGCCATTTAACAGCAATGTGTAGCCAGATTGCGAGAGGAAATCGTAAGCTTGGCCGGAACGATTGCCACTGCGGCAGTACAGAACGATCGGCTGACTCTTGTCGATCTTGCTAAAGCCCTTTGCTAGTTCATTCAAAGGGATGTTTACCGCCCCTTCGATGTGTTTTTTCTGAAACTCGGCGGGTGTACGCACATCAACAACGAGCGCGCCTTGTTCGATCCACTCCCACGCTTCTATTGCTCGATTTGACGCATGAGCGAAGGAGGAAACACAACTGAGCAACAGCAGGCTTAAAAATGCGCGCCAATGTGTATACCAATGAGTTTGTTGTTGGTTTTTTTGTCGCATGAAGACTCCTAATAACACCGCTAACCTGTCTGTATTCTCAACAAATTGGAGAGGATGCAAACAATGTGTCTAATCATTCTCCGAACGACAGGAGAAGTCTCGTTTTTGAACGGAAATTGTGAAGTGAATCATGTATTCTCGCCGCCTTAGTCACTGACTCACAAATAAAAAATAAATCACTATGCATTACGAGCAACAACTAGGGTATCGCTATCCCAAAGGGCGATTTGCACTTATTAGTGTGTATTCTTTTACTGGCGCTGCCATTTTGGCGTCCACCATTTTTTCATTGCTGCTGTTTTTATCGATAGATGACAACCCCTTGATGCAGGCCTTATTTGGCGGTTTAGCCATCATTTTCGAGGCTGGAAAGTTTTACGCTTGGTACGAGTTTGGTGAGCGACGTGCACACCGCAATTATTCTGGAGCCATCACTGCGTTTGTCTTTTATTTGGTATTAGCCGCGATTTCTATTGGCGGCAGTATCGGCGGGATTAACAGCGCGACCAATACCGCGCAGAATCACATTGCACTGGAACAGGCTAAAGTCACCGCTTTCAATCGCCAAATTGAAGCGATTGAAAAGCAGATTGAGTTAAACAATCTGGCTGCGCAAAAATACATTGAGATGGAACGGATCGCCACAGGGGTGAATCGAATCCAACAGCAAAACGATACTCTGCGTAAAGAGCAGCAAAAATTGGCTATGCAACGAGACAGCTTACCGCCTGTCGCGCAAGGCTCAGTGGTGGGGCTCATCGATAGCCTAGCGGCAGCATTTTCAATTCCCTCTGGTCAGGCACAATTGGGGCTTGTGGTCTTTTTGTCGGTGTTGCTGGATTGCTTTGCAGCCTTCTTTGTTGGGGTTATTGGCGAAGAGCAACGTTTTCGTCATTGGTATCGCCGTTTTGGTGACAACGCAGCCGAACAGGGTGAATCCGTCACTCCGGTTGGGTATTTGCCGCATTTGCATGCTCAGCAAGATTATCCGATTGCCGCGACTAAGGAAGCTCAGCCCGAGCCATCGCCACTTTATCTCGATGTAGCTCAAGCATTGGCAAGGAGCGAGCTCTCATGCAGTAAGAAGGCGGTTGCCAAGCACTTTAAACTCAGTACAGAAGAAGTGGATCGGCTGTTTAACGAATTGATCAGCGCGGGCGTGGTCGGTAAGAAAGCCAATAACCACTACCACTGGTTGGGCGACGCCGCAGTGGCGTAGAGACCGCTTTTCAGGGAGCATTTTGCTCCCTTTCTTTATTCCTGGGAGTTGGTTAATATCCGAAAGTTCAAAGATTTGCTTAAATGGATATTAGGAGTCGTCGATGCAAATGAAATTACCCACTCTTGCGGCATTATGTTTGGTTACTTTACTGGCGGGTTGTAGTGCTCATCAGAAGAAAGAGATTAAAGAAGGCTTTACGGAAGTGGGCCATGCCACCAAAGATGCGGCAAAGAAAACCGGCCATTTTTTCCGTGATACCGCGAAAGACATTGGTGAAAACCTCGACGAAGCCACCAGCCAATGATCCTCTAGCCGAGAGGTAGTGCAATGCGTATTGATATGACAGGGACTTGTGTTAGTCGAAGTATCTATATTGATAGGAAACCTGAAAAGGTCATCGACTATATCAGCGATTTTGGGACTTGGGCCAAGTGGTCGCCATGGTTAATTTTGGAGCCGAAAAGCGAGGTTACCTTTAGTACTTTCCAGCAGCAGCCTGGGGCTCAGTACGCATGGAAAGGTGAGCGTATTGGTGCAGGAAAAATGGAGTTAGCGCACCTGTATGATCATCAACTCGTTTTCCGCTTGAGCTATCTCAAACCGTTCAAAGGCGAGGCGAAAGTCTATTTCAATGTTTCTCCTGAGCAGCAAGGTTGCCGCGTTGAGTGGCAATTTCAGGGTAAGTTGCCTTGGTACATGTTTTTCTTCCGTCAAATGTTTGGGGCGGTGCTCGGTATGGATTACGCGCGCGGTTTGAGAATGTTAAAAAGCGCCATTGAAACTGGGCATGTGTACTCGAAGCTGAAAGATCTCGGTGAAAAGGTGGTGCCGCAAGTGCATTACATTGGCGTAAAAGGCAGCGCCACTACCGATGACGTAGGCCACTTAATGCAGCGTCATTTCGATAACTTAGAAGACTATGTAGCAGAACACCGAGTTCCGGTGTCTGGTGAGATTTTTAATCTCTATCATTCTATGTCACTGAAAACGGGTTTGTTTGAGTTCACCACCTGCATACCCGTTTCCTACCCGATTGAAGCCAAAGGCAAATTCGTGGCAGGGACTTTGCCTTCCATGCCCGTTTACGTGGTTGAACACCAAGGCGAGTACCAGTTTCTCGGTAATGCCTGGTCGTTTGCTTCGTCATTAACCAGGGCGAAAAAAATCAAAACACGCCATAAGCCGTTAGGCATAGAGAAATACCTCAATGGGAAAATGGGCGTGGAGCCAAAAGAGTTGTTAACCGAAGTGATGTTAATCAAACGGAGTGAGTCATGAATAACTTTGCTATCGAAACCATGTTGATCATCTTGCTGGTTCTGTTTGTGCTGCTGGTGGCTATGCAAGCCTGGCTTTGGTTACGTCCGTTTGCTTACGATTTACGTTTGCCCATTGCGTTGAAGCAAAGTGTTCGCTCTTTAATGACTTCGCTCGATCAAGTGAAACCGCAGGGTGTTATCGAAATGAGGTATGCCGATTTATTTGAGCAAATAAGCCTGAGAAAAACGCCAATGCAGAAGAAAATCGAATTGGTGAAATCGCTATTTGATGAGGTAAAAACGCAGCCAGTTCCTAAAGGGCGAGATCAGCACGAGCAAGAGATTATCACCGCGAGTGTGCATCAGTTTGATGCTTTGTTAAGTCAAGCGTCACTCTCTTCACGTTCTCTCTGCTATTCCAATACAGGGTATTTTATTTCAGCTTGTGGCGTGTGGTTGTGTCAAATATTGCTCGCCAAGGAAGAAGGGGCGGCCGCATCCGTGGATGAAAAAAACAGGTAGCCACTCAGCGAAATGTTCAAAAAAAGCCGCTTTTGCGGCTTTTTTTGTATTCGGAGAAACAGAAATAACGCATTTAGGATCTCAAATAACGGACAAATATCACCTTTCAGTAAACTTTTGAGTTTACCTTTTTGTGATTTGCAATAAAATAAACTCCAAAGTTTACTTTTTTTCTTTTTGAAGGTGGAAAATGTCGTTGGTTGATCCTCTAATTGGAAGTCGATTTGGTCGTCAGTTTAGAAGGCGATGCCTTAGCGTACGCTACATAAGTGCTGTGGCGGCCTGTTTGCTGGTGGTGGGATGCAGTGAGCCTGTTGCTCAGCATGTGGCAGCGCCAGTGGTTCGCCCTGCATTGGTGGAGCGTGTCTCTACCGAGCAGGATAACGCGCTGAGTTTTAACGGGGTAGTGCAAGCGGCGGAAAGAGCAGAGCTGTCGTTTCGCGTTTCTGGGCGATTGACACAATTGCTTGTGAACGATGGTGATACAGTGAAAAAAGGTCAGCTACTCGCCCAATTAGATGCGCGTGATGCCAAGACGGCGTTAGCTTCAGCTCAATCAGAGCTCGATAACGTGCAGGCGGAATACGCGCGCGCAAAAGCCATTTTTGAAAAAAGCCGAGCGATCACCAAAAGCGATTTGGATGCACTCGCGACACGGTTGAATTTGTCGAAAAATCGAGTGGAAGAAGCGCAACGCCAACTTGAATACACCAGTCTCTATTCTCCTTTTGCTGGGGTTGTTGGGCTGACGCAAGTCGACAACCATACCCAGGTTCAGGCGAACCAGCCGATTGTAACTTTGCACAACCTGCAGCAGTTAGAAGTGTTGGTGAACATCCCCGATACCGTGATGTTGACCAGTCAGCACAACACGCGTGCGTTTGCTGAAATCGCGGTGATCCCAGAGCATCGTTTCCCTTTGACCTTGAAGCATTATTCCACCCAGGCGGACGCGGCAACGCAAACTTACGCCGTGACGCTGGCGTTCACCGATGTGAATGGTTATCGCGTGCTTCCGGGAATGACGGTGAAAGTCGTGCCGGACACGGCTGAGCGCCAACAAACGGAAGCTCAACGCATCACGCTGCCTTTAACGGCGGTGATCTCAGATAACCAAGGTGGCCAATATGTGTGGGTGGTCAACGGAGATAATCGCGTCGCAAAACGCGAAGTCAAAGTAGGTGAGCTTCGCCAAAATCGCATCGCGATTGATGACAATCTTGCCTTGGGCGAAAACGTGGTGATTGCAGGAACAGGCTCGCTCACAGAGGGCATGGCGGTTCGCCCTTACACAGAATCGACCCAAGGAGCTCAGTAATGAACCTTGCTGGCTATACCATTGCAAAGCGTACCAGTGTTTGGGTATTGATTGCGCTGACCTTACTCGGCGGGTACATCAGCTATCTAAAACTTGGCCGATTTGAAGACCCAGAATTTGTCATCCGCCAAGCGGTGATTAACACCCCCTATTATGGTGCCACCGCACAAGAAGTGTCAGACGAAGTGACGGATCTTATCGAAGGGGCGGTTCAATCTCTGCAAGAGTTGAAAGAGGTCAAATCGGTTTCCAAACAGGGCATGTCGGAAGTGACGGTGGAGATCAAACTGGAGTTCGCTCAAAGCTCTGCCGAACTGCAGCAAGTTTGGGACAAGTTAAGACGCAAGATCAGCGATGTGCAAAGGCAGTTGCCGCCGGGGGCTGGCCCTTCCATCGTTAACGATGATTTTTCTGATGTGTATGCACTGTTCTTTGCGGTGACCGGAGAAGGCTTTAGTGACAAGCAACTGCAAGACTACGTGGATACACTGCGCCGAGATTTGGTGTTGGTGCCTGGGGTGGCCAAAACGGCGACGTTAGCGGAGCAGCAAGAGACCATTTTTGTGGAGATCTCTTCAGAGCGATTAAAACAGCTTGGTATGTCGCTGGAGAAAGTGACGCAAGTGTTGCAGAAGCAAAACCTGATTACCGTTGCTGGCAGCATTGAAACCGAGGCGATGCGGTTACCGGTGATCCCCGATAGCTCGGTTCGTTCACTGCAAGACATCCGCAATCTGCAAGTTGGCCTTGGGGCCGACAACAAAGTGGTCCGTTTGGGCGATATTGCTAACGTTGTTCGTGGGTACCAAGAACCAGCGACGATGCTGATGCGTTACAACGGACAACGCGCCGTTGGTTTTGGTATTTCCAACGTGATGGGCGGCAACGTAGTTGAGATGGGGGATGCCGTTAAAGCGCGATTGGCTGAGTTGGAAAACCAACGTCCGCTTGGTATGGAGCTGCATGTTATTTCGATGCAGTCGGACTCGGTGAGAGCGTCGGTTGCGAACTTTATCGACAACTTGATCGCAGCGGTAGCGATTGTGTTTGTTGTGCTGCTGCTGTTTATGGGGGTGAGATCGGGCATCATCATCGGCTTTGTGCTGTTGCTGACGGTGGCGGGAACGCTGTGCATCATGCTAATCGATGACATTGCCATGCAGCGTATTTCGCTCGGCGCGTTGATCATTGCGTTAGGGATGCTGGTGGACAACGCCATTGTGGTGACCGATGGCATTTTGGTGCGCATGCAACAAGAGCCAGACTGTGACAAGTTGACCATTGTCAATGAGGTCGTCGAGGCGACCAAATGGCCGCTGCTCGGTGGCACAGTGGTGGGTATTTGTGCCTTCAGTGCTATTGGTTTATCGCCATCGGACATGGGCGAGTACGCTGGTTCGCTGTTCTGGGTGATCCTCTATTCCATGCTGTTAAGCTGGGTGTTTGCTGTGACCATCACACCAATGTTGTGTCACGATTTTCTAAAAGTAAAACCGAATCAGGGAGATAACTCCGTTGGCGTTATGATGCGAAGTTATCGCGGCTTGCTTAGCTGGGTATTGCGTCATCGCCTTATCAGCGTTGTGGCCATTTTGGCGATGCTGTTGGCCTCCGTGTGGGGGGCGAAGTTTATTCCTCCGGGTTTCATGCCGGACTCACAGCGTGCGCAATTTGTGGTCGACGTCTACCTACCACAAGGGTCGGATATTCGTCGCACTGAGCAAGTGGTCGCGCAGATTGAAAATGAGGTGAAAAGTAAGCAAGGGGTGACCAACATCACCAGCTTTATTGGTGGCGGTGGTTTGCGCTTTATGTTGACTTACTCACCAGAGGCACGAAACACCAGTTACGGCCAATTGTTGATTGATATTGATGACTATCAGAAAATCGCTGCGTTGCTGCCTGAACTGCAAAATGAACTGGATGCCAAATACCCAGATGCATCGATTAAAGTGTGGAAATTCATGCTGGGCCGCGGTGGTGGTAAGAAGATAGAAGCGGGCTTCCAAGGCCCAGACAGTGCCGTGTTACGTGGTTTAGCTGAACAGGCCAAAGCGCTGATGATGGCGGATGACAATTTGATTGCGGTGCAAGACGACTGGCGTCAGCAAATGCCGGTGGTGAAACCGGTCTACTCTTCAGAAAAAGCGCAACGTTATGGCCTGACCAATCAAGAGATCAACCAAGCGATCAGTCAGACGCTGTCAGGCAAAAATGTTGGTGTTTATCGTGAAGGTGATGACTTAATCCCGATTGTGCTGCGAGCGCCCAAAGAAGAGCGCCAGCACGCTAGGGCGATCGAAAACACCTTGGTTTATAGCCATGCAGTTGGGCAGTCTGTGCCAGTAAGTCAACTGATTGAATCGGTGGATGTGGTTTGGCAAGACGCCATCTTACGTCGCATTGATCGGGTACCGACGATTTTGGTTCAAGCAGACCCTGCACCAGGTGTTCTCACCGCAGATGCGTTTAATCAAATACGCAGTAAAATCGAGGCCATTCCTTTGCCGGCGGGCTACGAGCTGACTTGGTATGGTGAGTACAAAGCCTCGAATGACGCCAATGAAGGTTTGGTGATATCGGCACCTTACGGGTTTTCCGCGATGATTTTGTCGGTCATTTTCATGTTTAACGCGTTAAGACAGCCGCTGGTGATCTGGCTAACGGCGCCTTTGGCGGTCATTGGTGTCACGGTTGGCCTGATTGTCTTCCAAACGCCCTTCGAATTCATGGCGATTCTCGGCTTTCTTAGCTTGATCGGCATGATGGTGAAAAACGCCATCGTTTTGGTGGATCAAGCTGATGTGGAAATTCGACAAGGCAAGTGGCCGTTCCAAGCCATCATCGATGCGGCGATGAGTCGTGCTCGACCTGTGCTTCTTGGCGCACTGACCACGATATTAGGTGTTGCACCACTGTTGGTTGATCCCTTCTTTAAAAGTATGGCGGTCACCATCATGTTTGGTCTGCTGTTTGCGACCTTGTTAACACTGGTGGTGATCCCGCTTTTCTATGCCATGTTGTTTCGCATAAAAGTGGAGCAAATTTAACGTGACGAACAAACGCTACTCGGTTGAGTAGCGTTTTTTTTAGGCGATTTTTGCACAATTCTTTATGCAACTGACGCCACTTCACAGAACCTGTCACACAACACGCTAAACTAACCTTAACCCTTCGCCACAGGAGTCTTTTTATGGATTTCAATCAACTGGTTAGCGGTCAACACCCCGTGTGGAATGTCATTATTGCGTTGCTGCTTGGGGCGATCATTGGCACACAGCGTGGCTGGGTGATGCGAAACAGCGCTGAAGGCAGCCGTGTGGCGGGGATTCGCACCTTCTCCTTAGTCGGTTTACTGGGCGGGTTAACGGCATTGCTCGCCAGTCACACATCGCCTTTCGTACTTGGTTTTGCTTTGCTCGCCTTGGTGGCTCTGGCTTCTATTGCCTTCATTATTCAGCAAAAAAACAGCCAAGATATCAGCATTACTGGCGTTGTCAGTTTGCTGGTGACGTTTGTGATTGGCAGCTTAGCCGTAGTGGGCGAGGCCGTATTGGCGGCATCGGCAGCGGTGATCACTGCCGTTGTATTAGATAACAAAAAGGAGCTTCATCAAGGATTGCAGCGTCTGCAAGAATATGAACTGGACGCCGCTTTACGGTTGATGATGATCTCTGTGGTGTTACTGCCTTTGTTGCCGAACCAAACCTATGGCCCTTGGAATGCCTTGAATCCGTATGAGATTTGGTGGATGGTGGTGCTGATCGCCAGCATTTCCTTTGTGGGGTACTTTGCGATCAAAATCGGCGGCGCCAAACGTGGAGTGTTATTTACCTCCGTTTTTGCCGGACTGAGTTCGTCAACAGCACTGACACTGCAATTTTCCAATCTTTCTCGAGAACAACCAACGATTAGCCCTTTGCTTGCCAGTGGCATACTGCTCAGCTGTGGCACCATGTTTCCACGTTTACTGGTGGTGCTTTCGGTGCTAAACCCGGCCTTGGTGACACAGTTGTGGCCGATCGTGCTATTGATGATGGCAGCCTTGTATCTTCCTGCTTGGTGGATCTGGCGCTATAGCGATGTGGAGTTTAACGAGCAAGCAGGCAAACAAACTAACCCTCTTGCTCTTCAATCGGCGTTGTTCTTTGGCGTGATTTTGGCGGTGATTATGCTGCTTTCTCACGCGTTATCTGAGTGGTTTGGTAGCGCTGGTACACTCATCCTTGCCGCGCTCTCGGGCATTACCGATGTGGATGCCATCTCGCTTGCTTTGGGGCGACAAAGCACGCAGGGCTTAAGTGTCAGCACCGCGGCGTTGGGGGTGTTTATCGCCGCTTCCGTCAATACGTTAGTCAAAATGGGCATGGTGGTAGCGATTGGTGATCGCAAGTTGTGGAAACGTGTGGCGCCGGTGATGCTCACCAGCGTCGCGATTGGCGGCGCGACGTTTTGGATCCTCTAGCCAAACAGAGGCCCAGCATTCACTGGGCCTAGGACATTATGGAAGGTCGACAATATGACTCTGCTAGTTTTGGTGAACAAAAGGACCCGCTGTGGCGCTAGAGGCCACATTGCCAGCAGAATCATAGACTTTCGAGGTGACGTAATACTCATAAGTCACCCCTTTAGAACCGTTGAAATTATACGAGTGTGACGTCACTTGCTCGTTTTTTACATACGTGCCGCAGCAAGAAAAGGTCACTTCCGTCGATGAGGCGACATCCGTATCCCAGCTGATTTGGAATTTCACTCCTTTGATGGTGCGACTACTTACATTGGATATCGCGATATCACCGCCAGTACCACCTGAACCACCACCGCTACCACTACAGAGCGTTTCGGTCACGCCCACTTCATCCCAAGCGTCAAGGACGTTGGCGGAGTAGGTACCAGCAACGGCATCTGTGGCGGCGCGCGCTAAACAGAAATCCGCATTGGGTGGCAGGGAAGTAAAACCGTTATATACGATTTGCGTTGCGGCATCCAAACCGATACCCGCCACATCGCTACCTGAGGCAAACTGTCCATCAGCATTTTGCCCGCCATTGACTAATAAGTAATACCAGTGGTTGATGATGCCACTGTTGATGTGCACACCACCATTGTCACCAGTGCCTGTGTATCGTTCATTGTAGTGAGAGGGATCGCCATCTTCTCCCGGATCAGCCATATTACGGATGCCGTTTGAATTTGGCGTGATGTCTTCGCCGATGGTCCAGTTGCCACTGCCATAGTAAAACTCAATGTTGGTGCCCATGATGTCGGAAAATGCTTCATTGAGTGCGCCAGATTCATTTTGGTAAATCAGATCGCTGGTTGCGTCGGTCAAGCCGTGCGAAAGTTCGTGTCCCACCACATCTAAATCGCCGGATAAATTAATGAAGGTGATGCCATCCCCATCTCCGTAAGCCATTTGATAGCCATTCCAATAGGCGTTGTTATAGTTGCGTTTAACATGGGCGGTTGACACCATCCCCTGCGAATAGTGACTCAACCAGTTGAATTGCAGCACGCTCAAAAAGTAACTGTCAGTCACATTGGCAAAGAAATGCGCATCGACCATCGCCGCTTGGCCAGGGGAAGTGCGGCCAGGTTCCACCCATTGATCGTCACTATCTGTGGCTAGAGCTCCGGGTAGTCGACTGCGGCCACCGGCATCATAGGTAGAAAGGCGACCATTTGCAGAGACCATTTCGAAATTGCCGCGATTAAATGTGGTCAGCCCGGACAGATCTTTGCTATCCCCATGAACACCGGTTCCGCTGCCGGTGGTTAATCCATCATAAGCATTGAGCACTTCGCCGGTTTCGGCATCAATCCAATAGTGCCAACGGCTGTCAGCACGTTGATTTTCTACGATATAAAAGAACAGTCCATTGGATGGGTTAATAAACAGGTTGGTCGTCCACCGTCCATGGCCACCAATTTTCATCATCACGATGCCTTTGGCCGCTTCGGCTTTCAGTTTGACGGAATTACTTGAGAGTAAATGGTCATAGCGACGACCAATCACCGTGACGACATCGCCACTGGCCGCCGTGATGAGACTGATTTCTCCGCCAAATACAATGGCATTTTGAAAGTGCTGCTGAAAGCGCTGTGTTTCCATTCCGGAATGACCAAGCGCAAAGCGTTTCACCAAGGTGGCGTTGTCTGGAAGGACAAAGTTTTTCGCTTGAAGACCTTTCAAGCTAGGACTTGGATGAGCGTTGGGACCATTTTCTGCCATGCTTGAAGGAGCGGCTGCGAGCAGGCAAGTTGCGATGATGGTGGTTTTGAAAGTCATGAACGCCTCCAAAGTGAAGTCCATTTTGTTCTCATCATAGGATTGCAAAACTGCTCATTTCATGACCGTGTGAGAACTTGCTATTTATGAGTTTGTCACTAAAGATAAGTGTAGGCAGGAAAAGGGCTGCCATCAAACCACATCACGAAATTGATAATAATTTATCTGAATAATGAAATGGATATATTGTTAAATGTGTTATTTATGAGACGAGTAGGAGAGAGTGATTGATGTGATCAATAAATGAATTATAATCTCAGCAAATTTTTCTAAGATGTCCCATAAATCTGTTTGCTCTGCTTGTGGTTTTGTCACTGGATTGCGTGCTGTCGTAGAGTATAAACAAGGAAGTCATTTTTAGACGTCTTAATCAACCGAAATAACAAGTTGGCTTGTATTGTGTATTTGGACTGATTGAGGTTTCACGTTTTGTTTTCTATATCAAACTCTTTTATTTCCTCTTTGAAGCGAAACGCTTTGGGGGGATTACTTCTTGCTGCGATGAGCTTTCCATTGGTAGCCGCCCCTGAAACAACGGTATTAACACCCGATCAAGATTGGATGCCAACCACGGATTTGAGCTTGCCACGACAAATGAAAATAGGTGCGCTCGAAAACGGCATTCGTTATGTTGTTATGCCATCACGCTATAGCCAAAAGACGGTGTCACTTCGCTTCGAGTTGCAAACGGCATCCAATCAGACTTGGCTTGTGGCCAACGAAGCAGACCTGAACTCGCGTTCTCTCAAAGAGGCCCTTGTTGAACTGCGTGGCAAAGTATTGGTGAACGACAAAGTTCCCGCCGCTCCTCAAAGTAAGCTGACGGTGATTTTGGTGGGGGATGTTCAGGTTCGTGATGCGATCGATCAAATTGACATCGTTTTTGGTGGCGCCAAGATCGGCAACTCGATTCCGGGTCGTTTGTTTGCTGAAAAGCCAACTTCAAGTCTTGAGCAACCAATGGATACTGAGACGTCAGCTCAGCCAGTGGCCGCCAACATCTATTTGAAAACGCGCCTGACTGATGACCAAGAAGACAGCAAAATGCGTCGTAAAGAGCTGACAGCAAGTCAGTTAGCTGATGATGTTTTGATGGCGCGATTGGAAAAACAACTGTTAGAAGCCAACATCGGTCTCGTGGCGGTTGAGATGGAAGAGAGTTGGTCTCGACAGCAATTGGTCAGCACTATTACAGTGGCCCTAAGCAACGAGGAAGAGCTAGACAGTGCAAAAATCATCGTTGCCAAGGTGCTGGAAGGGGCAAAAAATGGCAATGTGACGGCGGATGAGTTTGCGACACAAGTTCAATTGAGACACGACTTGTTTAAGCGTCATCTTAAGGTTTCATCTTCGCAACAAGCCGATGGTATTGCACAAGCAATCCGCTTTAATCGCGTTTATGTGCAGCCATCTGATGAGCTGAGATTATTCGAGTTCCATATCGCACATATGACTGAGAG
Organism: Vibrio vulnificus NBRC 15645 = ATCC 27562; assembly: GCF_002224265.1. Lineage (NCBI taxonomy): Bacteria > Pseudomonadati > Pseudomonadota > Gammaproteobacteria > Vibrionales > Vibrionaceae > Vibrio > Vibrio vulnificus. The sequence continues at coordinate 1,590,833 of NZ_CP012882.1, read as the reverse complement.
CGACGTCAGTGAGGCGATGATCGTCAACTGGTCAAAAGGCACTGAAATGCTTAGTCACGTGACCGGTCAATAATTCTCCAGACTTTGATAAAGCCAACTTGTTGTTCGAGTTGGCTTTTTTATATTTCCTATCCCTCTGTGGTATGACTCTTGCTTCAATACACTTGTGAGCGTTATCTGCCATTAAAAACGGCGCCTTGCCTTGATAAATTCTCAAATTGAGAATGTTTTTAGGAAAGAAAAGGCGCTTTGATAGGCAGAAGCGATACAGGGAGGCAATGACGATGCAAAATCATGACGATCAAAAGCGAAAGTATTACCGCTTAAAATATCCTGTGAAGGCACTACCACGTGTCCGTATCAACGGTGATGTGTACCACGTGAATGAAGTTTCCGAAGGGGGCTTACGGGTTACACTCTCTAGCATCCATCAGTTTCATCAAGGTCTGATGATTCGGGGAACGTTGCAGCTGCTCAATTGTGTGTTGGCTATCGAAGGGCGTATTTTACGTTTCGATCAAGATGAAGTGGTGTTAAAGCTCTCTAAAGGCCCGAGTTTCAAGCATATGGCAGCAGAGCAACGTTATCTCTTGCAGCATTTTCCAACTCATATTCATATGCTGCGCCGAGCGGCGGCGAATCAAGTCGCGTGATCTGATTTTCCTAAGTACATTTCCCAACGACATTGCTCAAGGTCACTGAAACGAACGCGAAGCGGACTAGGACGCTTCGCTTGGTCGTTCACTTTAATAGCAATAGGGTAATTTGGCTTGAGTCTGATCCGTTAATCCGCCAGCCATGTGATTGCCGAGTCATAATCACTAAACGATTTCATCTCGCCAGAAATAAACCAGCTACCTACTTTGGCTGCGAGTTCTTGCCAATTTTTGTCACCATAAACAGCAACTTTATTGACGCTGAAGCCGATTTTTAGACCCAGTTGGAAGTCATCCCAGGCAGCTCTAGGCTCCCAGCCTGAAAACTCACTAATGTCTGCGAGCATATTCATCTGTTGTCGATTGATGCCCGCAAGGGCTGCTTCCAGTACCGGAGCGATCGCTTGATAATCTTGATGGGTGAGTGTGCCCGTTGCTTTAAAAACCAATATGGTTTGTGAGCCAATACGCTCAATGCCAAACGTGATGCCGTGACGTTGATTATTCACCTCGTGTCTCCTCACTTTATGGTTTGTTTGTAAGAGCTTAGAGGAGATTCGAACCCTAAAGTGGGAGCCGATTCAGAGTTTCGTTATCTCTGTTGGCGTGAATACTATCGCGATGTTGGCGTGTTTTGAAAATTTCACTCAATTGTCATAAAAATTTAATTTTGTTATGCGTTGTGTTCCGGGCGGGAAATAATAATACTGTCAACACAAACTGAAAAAACAATAATATGAGGAGAGTGGATATGCAGCATCAAGAAATGATTCAACCAACCCATCTTGGCGTAATTGGCCGAACTTGCATTTTATCTCTCGGTATTGTTGCAAGTTTTCTATTTCTAATTTGAACGCGCAAAGTTGCTGTGAACAGAATGAACAAGGGCTCCGTGGGAGCCCTTGTTCATTTTCGGTTAGATAATCGCAAACAGCAACGCAGAAACGGCCAGTAGCCCTGTCAGCAAAACAAACACAGTCGTGGCTTTACCACGATAGATTCTTAATGAATCAACTTGGTAAATAGCGTAAACCGGCATGATAAACAGGATCATAGCGATGACTGGGCCAGATAAGGTTTCCATCATGCCGAGAATGCTCGGGTTGATCACTGCAGCAATCCAAATTGAGATAAACAAGCTGACGATGGTCATTTTATCGGCGCGTTGAATTGGCATTGACGTGTGCTTGGTTAGCAATCCGTTTAGGCTTTCTCGTGCTCCTAAAAAATGGCCAAGGAATGACGACGTAATGGCGATAAATGCAACCAGAGGGCCAAAAGTCGCAATAAATGGGTTCTCTGTTGCATTGGCTAAATAGGAAAGTACCGACACATTTTGTGCTTTTGCTTGCGCCAATTGCTCTGGGCTTAAAGAGAGTACGCAGGAGAAAACAAACAGCAGTACAAAAGCAATCAGCATGATGCTGGTACGCTGAAGAATCTGTTCTGATTTACCATTCGCCTGCTCACCGTAATGGCGTTTTTGCACGCCAACGAAGCTGGAAATGGCAGCGGCATGGCTAAACGAGAAGATCACCACAGGCACGGCTAACCAGACGGTTTGTAGAAAATCGCCGGCAGAAGGTAGTGCCAAGGAAGGCAGTTGCCAACTCGGGATGAGATAAAGCGACAAAAACGCCAGTATGGTGGCGAGTGGGTAAACCATGGCTGCAAATGCACGCAGCATGAGCTTCTCACCGCCGAGCATGATGGCAATTAGGCTGAAAACCAATACACCAGACAGCAGCACTCGAGGCAATGATTCCATTCCCGCTTGATTGACCATAAAGCTGTCAACCGTGTTGGTGATGCCCACGCCATAAATGAGCAGAATGGGGAATATCGACAAGAAATAGAGCAAGGAAATCAGACGACCTGCTTTCGCTCCAAAGTGTTCCTCGACAACATCGGTAAAGTCCGCATCGGCTTGTTTTGACGAGAGCACAAATCGCGCAAGTGCACGATGGCCCCAAAATGTCATGGGAAACGCCAAAAGCGCTAACAGCACCAAGGGCCAAAATCCGCCGATTCCTAGGTTGATAGGCAGAAAGAGAATGCCAGCCCCCACGGCGGTGCCGAATAAACTCAATACCCAATGAGTGTCGTGTTTTGTCCAAGTTTTAGTAGGCAGCGTGTCACTAAAATTTAACGTTTCTCGAGATTCTTTCACTTAATACTCGCATGTATAAGAATTATAATTTTGCAAATGTTATCGACTTTAGAGATATATATCACATCGATGTTGTAGCGATATGTGCTGCGATTTGTCACATTATGTAAATTATCTCGCCGTCACTTTTTCATCAAATTGGTTATGTGAGCTAATTTGGTTTTTATCTGTGGTTTATTATTCTGAATTTTTGTTATTTTCTGGATGTAGGTGTTGTGTTCGAAGTGGTGAAAAATACATCATTTTTGATGGAAAGCGGCCTGTTTGTTATGCCTCTTCTTGCTTAAGGTGTGACGATGGAGATTCCGTTACACTGCCATTTTTACGCTAGCGGATGAATGCATCAAAAGGATTTGAGGATGGAATTTAAGCATCGGTTTATCGATGGAAGCCGATATCAACGGATTTTTGTGATTGGTGATATCCACGGCAAATTGGCCTTGTTACAGGACACACTCAAACGCGTGGATTTTCACGGTGAACGCGATCTGCTGATCTCCGTCGGTGATCTGATTGATCGCGGCCCCGACTCGGTTGGCGTTTTGGATTACTATCAAACGCATGATTGGTTTGAAGCGGTGATGGGAAACCATGAATGGATGATGGTCAACGCGTTGGATGCACAAAACAAACTGGAGCGTTCAGAGAAGGAAGCGTACTTCATTAAAATATGGCATCGAAATGGCTGTGAATGGTCGCAAAATCTAACCGGTGCTGAAAAACAGAGGCTGCGGGATGCGGTAGCCCAATTGCCGAGCGTGATTACGGTGGATTTGGAAGATGGCCGCCGCTTTGGCATTTCACATGCTCAGCCCCACTCGCTAGATTGGAACGAAATGATCGATTGGCAAGGAGATATGTGGGACAACCCTCGCTGGATTTGGGGAAGAACGCGTATTGTGGAAGAAGAGCCACAAGCGATTGCCAATGTTGATTTAACACTACACGGGCACACTCGCAGTGACGGGGTGAAAATAGTGGCCAACAGTCTCTTTATTGATACGGCCTCCAACGACGATTATCAGGGTGCATTTAGCCTTTATGAACTGCGTACGGGCGAGGTTTTTGTTGGGGTAAAACAGAGCGCACTCGTTTAACGGTTATCAGTGATTGAGAACCGAACACGATACAGGTACATTAGTGCGAGCGAACTATTTTTCCGTTGTATTGAGTGGTAGAGGAAGAGACCAAGATGCCAGAAACATCTGTATTGTTAGCGGTTTTTTTGATTTTTCTTGGCTCGTTTGTGCAAACAGCAATTGGCTTTGGTTTAGCCATTGTTTCGGCACCCTTGTTGATTATGGTTGCTCCAGAATATGTACCAGCGCCTATCTGTCTAGTGGCACTGTTTATCTCCATTCTCAATGCGTTCAAGCACAAAAGCAGTGTTGAGATTGGCGGCCTAAAAATGGCGTTGATCGGTCGAGTGCCAGGCTCGATTGCAGGCGGGGCTTTATTGGTATTGGTCAGCACCAATGTATTGGCCTTGTGGATCGGCATACTGGTATTGTTTGCTGTGGCGGTAAGTTTGCTGCCATTTCGCATCGAACCCACTCCCATGCGTATGACGATAGCGGGTTTCTTTTCTGGCCTATTTGGTACAAGTTCAGGTATCGGTGGGCCGCCAATGGCATTGTTGCTTCAGCACCAAGAAGCGAATCAGTTACGCGGTAATCTTTCAGCGTTTTTTGTTTTTAGCTCGCTGATATCACTTCTCATCCAGATCCCAGCTGGTTTCTTCACCCTGTATCACCTAAAAATCACGTTACCTTTAATTCCGGCAGCTTGGCTGGGTTACAAGTTGGCCCTATTAACGACAGCAAGCTTACCAAAAGAGCAGATCCGTATCGGTGCTTTAACCCTTTGTGGTTTAAGTGGCATTGGCGCGGTTTGGCAAAGTTTTTAATGACTTAGGTTTATTTCATAAAATAAACAAATAGTTTCATATAAAATTAGTTTTATATTTTCCAATACCCTAGCTATGTTTATAGAGTTGGCTGGGTGTGCTTTTGGTTCCAAATCGGCATTTGTCGAATATAAATTAGAAAACCAAGTGCTCCCAAAATAAACAGATCTTGGCTATCGGGTAGATAGGGGGAGCTATGAATCTAGGCTTTAAATCGCGCATTTATTCCAGCGTGGCGTTGTTGGTTGCCTTATCTTTAGGCATCTTGGGTACGCTAAATATCATTTCTTTAAAAGAAAAGATGGTCTCATCTTTGATTTCTGAAACTCAGAATAAACTCAATTATCACGTTGATGAACTGCAACACGCGGTGACGACACAGCTTAAAGCGGTTGAGTTAGGGGCGCGTCATTTTAATGCTCAGCTCAGCGACGAGCAGAATGTTAATCTTGTGCGCCTTCTGGCTGAGAGTGCTGGTATTTCGAACATCATCATGGCCTATGAAGATGGCCGATCGTACATGTCTCTCCACAAGTCCGGTATTAGTACCTCGGAGCAAAACTTCAACCAAAGAGAGTGGTATCAAAATGCCAAAAGCGGCAACAGTGCCAAACTCACCGATATTTATGTTGATAAAATTACCGGTGAGAAAGTGGTCAGTGCAACGATGCCGGTTTATTACCAAGGTCAGTTCCAAGGGGTTTTACTCGGCGATATCTTGTTGTCGGACATCATTAAAATGGTGAGTGATATGCGCTTTGCTGGTGGAGCGGCAACGTTAACCGATAAAAATGCGGTGTTTTTTGCCAGTGACGATCCCAATGATATTGGGAAGACTCCTTCACAAGTGAGCCCCGTTTTTGGTGATATGGAACGTGCTTTTTTTAATCAGCAGCAAGGCCATTTGCAGTTTCCTTATCTTGGTATTGAGTTTGATGGCTATTTCCAGCGTGTCAATTTAACCCAAGATCAATACTGGACCTTGATGGTGTTTGTCGATCAGGACACCGCGTTGGCGGGGGTACGAGAAGCGCAAAATGAAGCGATCGTGACAGGGGTGATCTTACTTCTGGTCAGTGCGGTGGTGATGGTGTTAACACTGGAGCATGCTTATAAACCATTGCTCAAATTGAAAAAAACCGTACTAGGATTATCAAAAGGTTCTGGCGATTTAACCGCGAGACTGACGGTTGAAGGGGGAGATGACCTTGCGCAGATCAGTGAAGGGTTCAACCGCTTTGTGCAGAGCTTACAGGGCATGATGTTGCAAGTGTCTGAAGCAAGCCAAAATATTTCCTCTAACATTGTGCAGCTCAATCAAACGGCGGTGGAAAACGAAAAAGTGTTGATCACCCACTCAGCAGAAACCGATCAGGTGGTAACGGCAATTACCGAGATGAGTGAAAGTGCGCGCTCAGTGGCGGAAAACGTCACTCAGTCGAATAGAATTACCGAAGGTGCGAGTAAAGAAGCCAAGCAATCTCTAGAGATTGTCAACAACGCGGTGACTACCGTCAGTGCCTTGGTGAACGATGTGGAGGAGATGTCCAATCGCATTGTCAGCATGAACCAAGACGCCAACAAAATCAGTGAAGTGTTGAACGTGATTGGTGAGATTTCTGAGCAAACCAATTTGCTGGCATTGAACGCCGCGATTGAAGCGGCACGCGCTGGTGAACAGGGCCGCGGATTTGCCGTTGTCGCCGATGAGGTACGTGCTTTGGCTGCGAGAACGCAGAACAGTACGACAGAAATTTCAGAAATGTTGTCAAAACTGCTCGATGGTACCTCTAGCGTGGTTGCATCAATGGAACGCACTAAACAGCAATGCCAATCAACCGCCAGCAAGACGTCGGAAGTCTCCAACAGTCTCAACTTAATGAGCGGTTCTGTACGAGATATTGATGATGTCAGTACGCAAATTGCCGCAGCGACGGAAGAGCAAAGCACCGTGGCGGCTGAGCTAAGTCGCAATATGCTGGCCATTCGAGATATTGTCACCAATCTGGTGGCAAGTGGCCGTCAAACGGTTGCTGCGACGGAGTCTCTGGCCGATTCCAACCACGAACTCGATAAACTCGTGTCCAATTTCAAACTGCAATAACGGTTGTTACTTTGTAGCGGGCACTATAGGCCCGCTATCGTTTCTTTGTTAGGAGCGAGTTTATGACGAAATTAATGGTTCATGCTTGGCTAGAGAAACAAAATAACCAGATATCGCAGCATTTTGCCTATTGTCACCAAAAACTGGTCAAACAGTTCTTTTCCCGCGATCCCAATTTGTGGCCGATCTACAAAATTAAGCAAGTGGCTGAGTTGGTTGGGCATAAACGTAATCTCACCATGCCAACCAATCCCATTTTGTCCAAAAGGCTGGCTGCAGACAGTTACATTCCACACGCTTCCAGCCAAGTGATTAAGCCGTTCGAGCCGTTAGCACTTTTTGCGGCTGGACACAGTAAAAACTGGGATGATCCAAGCGCAGTGGAAAACGTCATTTCAACACCGAGTGATCCTGCCATTCATGGTGCGCTGTTGGCCACCATCGCAAATCCCAATTTGGTTTACAGCGAGTACGCTGGGCGAGCCACCGAATTAGAAAGTGTTGTGGTACGGCAAATCGCAAACCTAGTAGGATACGATGACCAAAAAGCCACGGGGCTTTTCACGCAAGGCGGGACGTTTTGCAACCTCTACGGTTATTTACTTGGGTTACGCAAGTGTTTCCCTGATTCAGCCACAACGGGTATTGGGGATAAGAAACTGGCGTTTATCAATTCCCAAGCGGGGCACTACTCCAACGTCACCAATCTTTCACTACTTGGTGTGGATATGAGCAAACAACTGCTTCGCACCAAGGTCAATGAAAACAACCAAATTGACCTCAATGATCTGGCAAAGCAATTTGAGTATTGCATTCGCCATGAAATCACCGTCCCGACGATTTTGTTGACCTTTGGCACCACCGATACTTTTGCGATAGACGACGTGGCTGCCGTTTACTTGTTGCGAGAGCGCTTATGTCGCCAGTATGGTTTGAACTACCGGCCACACATTCATGTTGACGCTGCCGTCGGTTGGACACTGCTCTTTTTTAAAGAATATGCTTTTGAGCGGAATGAATTGGCGATAAATACCGCAACCTTAGAAGGATTAGAGGTCACCAATGCCTTAGTCAAGGGCTTGCGCTACGCCGATTCCATCACCATTGATTTTCAGAAGTGGGGCTATGTACCTTACACCTCCAGTTTGATTTTGGTGAAAGATCGTCAAGATATGCAGGCGTTAAAACACGATGCAGAGTATTTCTCCTATTTCGAAGCGCAACAACGTAATCAAACGCATCTTCAATCCACCATCGAATGTTCTCGCAGTGCGGTGGGGGTATTTTCCGCTTATTCTGCGTTAGAGAGCATTGGCATTGAAGGGTATCAAATGCTGATCGCACACGGCTTGCAGAATGCCAATTATCTGCGCTGTTTGCTCTCTAAATTACGCAATTGCAAAGTGGTCTCTGGCAGTAATCAAGGCCCTTGTGTCACTTTTCGTCTCTATCCGCCAGAGATGGAAGAGAGTGCGCAAGCACTGTTTTACCGAGAACGACGGCTTATCAGGCAAAAGGCGTATATGGAAAGTATCGTTAGCAGCGCGACCTACCATCGCAATAACTTCTTAGCGAGAAAAGGTCGTTATTTGAAAACCAATTGGGTCGATTCGATTGCCAGAACCGATTACAACGAAGCAGGGCATTGCCTTTTTTTACCCGGCGAAAAAGCGGTGTTCCTTAACCCCAACACACAGCGGCGAAGCATTGAGCTGTTTGTGGCCAATTTGAATGCCACTTAGGGCGGAAAAGAACAGGTTAACGCGAGATAAAAAAAAAGCGATGCCAATTGGCATCGCTTTGGTCGTTATGCATGTGATAAATCACATATAGGGGAAAGGTTTACAGTTTGTCCCACGCCATTTGCCAGTGTGAGCCAGTGCCCGGCTGGTATTGCGTTGCGGTTGGTGTCCATTGAACACAGTAACCTGAGTATGGGAATGGCTTACATTGGTAAATGGCACCGTCATTAGCGAGCACTTTGGTGCTTGCCGTGTACGAGCTCAAGCCATCTGGGAAGACAAAATCGTAATCGTTACTTGGCGGTGGTGTTTGCGTTTCCGTCAGCATGAAGTCAGACGTTTGCTGTTTTTGCAGTGTGCCGTCTTTGTCTAGGACTTTCGTCACCAGCATATGGTGACCTGCTTCGGATTTACTTAATGTCATGGTGACCGCTTTGTTCTCACCATCTGTCATTGCAACCGTTTCAAAAGCAAGCGGCTCTTTGTGGTGGTTATAGATGGTCAGTTCCGTCGTAATATCGCCAGTTGCTTGTAAGCCTAAATCGAGCGTTACAGGCGCATCGCCAATTTGATACTCAGAGGCCAAACCCGATAGGGTGACGTCGTACTCAGGTGCAGGGGTTTCAATTTTATAGCCGATCTCGACACGCTGCAGGTTGCTGCCAGACTTAAGGAAAATTGGGTTAGTACCATAAACCGGAACGAATTGATTTTGTTCGTTGAGCTGACCTGCTGCGATCTCGCTTTGGGTTTGGTTAATTTTCACCGCGAGAGCGTGTGACCAATTGTTTGCTACTGTCATCGCGTCGCTGTCGATCGCCAGTTCTGTCGTGTAGGCCGGATTCTCACCCGCGAGATCAAATACGCGTGTAAAGACGGTGTCACCAACATTGAGGTTCATGGTTGGAATGATCTGGCCACCTTGTTGCCAATCTGGCAGAGCAGGGCCATCTCCATCGAATTTGACATCAATGACATTGTAGAAAGAGGCAGCGGTGTCACCCACATCCCAAACCGCCAAAATCACTTGGTAGCCTTCTCGTTCAGGTACATTACATGTGTGGCTAACGCGTTTCGGCGGTTGAACCATGCCACCGTCCACGACGCAGAAAGGGGTGAGATCGAATGAGGCGCGAGCAAGTGGTTGGTTTGGATTCCAATCTGGTTTGGTGATGTAATATTTCCAATCTTTGGTCACGTGATTGGCGGTAAAGGTCCACTCAAAGTTTTGCGCGCCAGCTTGAATCGGGCGTTTTACCCAGCGGTCTGCGGTTTGCTCATCAAGTGCGTTGGCTAACGCGCTCTCGGCGCTGGCAATTTTACCATCGCGCGGACCAGACGCAGGGAAGCCATCTGGCCCTTCAACGCTTTGCGGTTCATATTGAATCGCGCCACAGTTGGTGTTTTTTTCCCCAGTTGACGCAGCGAACTTACACAGTGTCACACGAGCTTCAGCGACACCATTTTCCACTGCAGAAACATAACCATGGCTCATTGCGGTTCCGCTTACGACGGATAGAGCAATGGCCAGTAAGGTTTTTTGCGGTTGTTTTTTCATAACATACTCTTTTTGATTGCTGACTTTATTTGGCTATATTGCCAATCTTCAACCACAGCATACGCATGTTATTCCCAAGGCGATGAATGGCTCGTAAAGAGCCCACTGACGTGCTTGGTGAGAACACTCTCTTGTGAGAGCGGCGGCCCCGCTATCTTGGGTTTCGTAAAAAATACCGACAGACCGGAAGCTTTGCCTATGTGTGATGTCAGGCATAATTTAGGATGAGAATAACGAAGAGGCGAATTAATTGATTGGATTTGGAATTAATTTCTCGAAAAAGAGTGATGAAATAAACAGATGATTTAGAAGCGTTATTTATAGGTGTGGATATATTAATTAAACCAATTAAACGCAGTGTTTAATATAAGTGATCTATGTAAGGGAGATATTTTGTGATTCTATGTATTTGCAAAATATCATAGCGAAAAATGGAGTGTAGAGTTAGAATTGCCACGTCTTTACTATGTCATCGAGCACTTATGAAAACCACCAGCTATGGCAATATCATGGCGGCCATCTCCTTTCTTATTTGGGGCCTGACACCAATCTATTACCGTTTGATGCCGTCTGCTCAAATGGATGAGCTGTTGGCTATGCGCATCATTGCTTCTGTTCCAGTTGGCTTGGTGCTCGTGTACTTCATTACAGGCAAGTTGCCTGAATTTCGTCGAGTTTGGCACGATAAGCGATCGCTACTTTATACCTTGATCGCCGCGTTGCTGATGTGCATCTCATGGTCCACCTTCACTTGGGCGCTGACCAATGATCGCGTGATTGATGCCAGTCTAGGTTTTTTCATTAGCCCGTTAATGATGGTGGCACTTGGCGTGTTGGTGCTTAAAGAAACGCTCTCTCCGGGAAAAAAACTGGCGATCTTTTTTGCCGCTTTAGGGCTGGGGTATCAAATTGTCCATTACGGTGAAATTCCGTACGTTGCATTAACTATGGGGGTATTTTTTACCCTCTACGGTTTTTGTAAAAAGAAAATAGCCTACGATTGGAGCACGACATTATTTTTTGAAGCATTACTACTTGCTCCTGTGGCCACTATTTATATGGCGATGAAATACGCGCAAGGCGACGCGGTTTCCCTTTCCTCCGATCTTTCAACGCTCTTATTATATTTGGGTAGCGGACCGGTCACCATCGCGCCCCTTATTTTTTATTCCATTGCTATTCGTTATACCAATATGACGAACATTGGCCTGATGCAATATATTGAGCCAACGTTACAGTTTCTCCTTGCCGTGTTTATTTTTGCTGAGTATTTCGACCAAGTGAAAATGGTGAGCTTTGGCTTGATTTGGTTTGGTTTGCTGTTGACGATTGCAGAAACATTGGCAAACAGAGTCAAACGCCGCTCTGTTCGTTTAACGTGATTTGATAACGGATAACGAATAGCAGATGATGATCGATCGAGGCTACTCGGAAATGTGTGGATGCCGAAGGTGTTGAAAACGCGGTAATTGCTCACGTAAGCCCTCAAATGTGGCGCGCGCACTTTCCTTGGCCAGCTTGTTCACTAACCAATCGGGTAGGGCACCGCCAGGATTAGCGAACGCGGTGTATTCAATGTGAGTGGTGTCGTTGGTGAGCTTATTCAGTACCCAGCTCGCTTTGACTTGCGTGATACGAATGTAGCCAGGATCCCGAGGGAAAGCCGTCTCAGGTGCATCGCTGATCTGCAAGGTGAATCCAGCTTCATCTAGGCTGTACTTTGAATAAGTCAGCATATCGCGATTTTGTGCAGGCCAAGGTGCCGCAAATTGGGTGTAAACGATGTTTTCTCGCGGTGATAGCTGTTGCACAACGTGGCTGTGAGCAACATTATCAATCCAGTTAGATACGTTGTCAGTGTCTTCGAGTAATTTCAAAAATGCGGCATAGCTGGTGGGGAAAAACATTTGAGCACGAATCTCCACCAAGCCATCTGTGTGCTCACGATAATGGATGGTGATACCATTGTCGCTGGAATCAAAAATCCAACCTTGCTGTGGCGATGCCAAAGTCGCAGGGTGGAATAAAAATAAACAAAGGCTTAGCAGTAGAATTATCCGTTTCATATCAGCTCTTTCCGTGTTTTAGGTTACTCATTCAAACACATATACAACGTTATGAAAATGCGCATTGCATCAGTTCACTGATTTAAGTGTATGACGAATGCATTCTAATGCCCTTTTTGGCTGATCAAATAGAAGAGGTAGTGATGACAGCACCAACCAAAATGACTTTTTTCTCACGTTTTGAAGCAGACATTCTTGCAGGCAAGAAAACCATCACAATTCGCGACGAGTCAGAAAAGGACTATCAACCAGGAACCACAGTTGAAGTCTCGACACTAGAGGAAGGGCGTGTTTTCTGCCAACTGAAAATCTTAAGCGTAGAACCTATTGCATTCTCGGCGTTGAATCAGTTTCATGCAGAACAAGAAAACATGACGCTGGAAACGTTGAAAGAAGTCATTCAAGAAATTTACCCTGGGATAGAGCAGTTGTACGTTATCCAATATCAACGAGTATAGCCTGTTGAACTTCGCGGCAGTTGCATAATGCAAATCTATTTTTGCAATTTGCATTATATTGGCTTGGTTTATCGACCAATATGAACCTTGTTTATCTGCATTTTGGTTAAAAATGTAGCAAATAATAGGATTGGTGTACGTTTTTAAAGTTGGCACGCTTTCTGCTTTAATAAGATTGACCCTTTTTAAGCCGAGGGTCACCTAGCCAACTGACGTTGTTAGTGAACCTGATTGTTCACAAATATATACAGCCAATCACCTCTTATTGTGATTGGCTTTTTTTTATTCTCAATGTCACCCAAATGGTTTGGTGCACAGTTTGGCGCAAACATTAGCTTGTTTGTGATGAGGTATTTCATGAAACGTTGCTGTTTTACAACGCTTGCTGCAGGCGCATTATGTGCTGCGCCTGTTTATGCTCAAGGCTCTAAAGGGTGGGAGACGTTTAGTGACGTCGGAGCGTACGGCTTGGTCGCCACCGCAGCGGCAGTGCCACTCTATAAAGAAGACTGGCAAGGCTTTTGGCAAGCGGGGTTGAGTATTGGCACCGCATCTGCCGTCGGTCTATTGGGAAAAGTGACCATTGAAGAAGAAAGGCCAGATAAATCAGGTTTTGATAGTTTTCCCTCCAATCATACCGCCAATGCGTTTGCTTCCGCGACGACGCTGCAAATTCGCTACGGTTGGCAGGCGGGTTTACCTGCTTACACGATTGCAACTTTGGTTGGCGTGGGGAGAGTGGAGGCGAAGAGGCACTACTGGCGTGATGTGATCGCAGGTGCTGCTTTAGGCACGCTGTCAGCGTGGATCTTTACTGACGCCTACGATGAAAATGTCCAAGTGCTGCCGTGGGTGAGCCATGATGGTGCAGGTATCCATGTTGCTTATCAGTTCTAAATGAGGGTTTATCTCCAAGAGCTGAACCTGACATCTTGAAGTCACTTGGGCATCTCAATAACACATTGATAAAAAAGGGCGATTGGTGCCACCAATCGCCCTTTTTTGTGATTTATGAGTGAATCAATCTCACCACCAGTGCGCCTGCCGCGCGCATGGATTCAATATTGTGACTGAGTACGATACCGGCTTTCGGTGCGTGGTAACGCCAAACTTCATCACCGAAGCTGTCATATTGAATCGCCAGCAGCTCTCCTTGTTCGACCGATTGCATCATGGTCACTTGTGGTAGGATAAAGCCACCGAGCTCAGCGCGAATAGAGGTCACGCTTTGCCCTTCAAAGGCCGGCTTAGGTGCGTTGCTATCGCCTTGGATGACGTTATGATATCTCAGAATATTGGCGATGCCAGCAGCGGTGCGAGCAACCAAGTCGCTTTCGGTATAACGCCCCATACCCACTTCAATGGTGATACTTGGGATACCATGCTGATTCCATACTGTTTCCAGCACGCCTGCGTCGCCAGGATCATTCAAAATCGCGTCGGGTCCTGCAAGGCGCGCCATTTCCAATGATTGAGCAAGACGAAAATCAGCAAAAATATACAGAGGATAGATAGCGCCACTGGTTTGAGTGTGTAGATCGATCGCCAGTTCAGCATTGGGTTTTAATACATGGTGCCAAATAGCGTGCAGATAGCGCTGTGCTTCATTGCCTTTGTCGTCACCCGGGAAAAAGCGGTTTAGATTCGCAGGAGAAACGTCTGGATCGGCAGAGTAAAAATCGCGGCTGTGGTTGAGCATACCCGTTAGATTAATGGTGGGTAGGATGGTCACGCAGCCTGCCATAGACTGGCCCACTAAATCGCGTGCAACCTGCTGGGCCGCCAGCACACCATTGTATTCATCACCATGAACACCAGCGGTAATGACAAACTTCTTCCCTGATTCGGTGCCTTTGAAAACGAGGACAGGCATGTGTTGCCACTGACCAAGTGCATTGGTTGCAATGCGGAACCAAAATTTGTGTTCTCCCGCGGGAAGATCATCCACGTTGAGAGATTGGATTACTTGGTGACCTTGAATAACGTCATCTAAGTAGTGTGTTGTCATGAAACGGTAAACTCCAAATTAGTCATTACTCGCGAGCGTCACTCAATCGCCACGGAGCAAAATTAAAAAAAGGCGAGAATGGATCTCGCCCTTATCAATTGGGATAGCTAAGTCCAGCCAACTTTTTGCCAACTGGCTTGCAACAAACGGTTTTGCTTACGCAAAGCCCATCAAATGCGCTGCGACCACAACAATGCTCGATAGAGTAAAGAGTAACAGCATAAAGCGCCAGCAGAATTTAGCCCAGTCACCCCAGTCAATGCGGCATACGCCAAGCGTCGCCATTAGAGAGGCTGAGGTTGGCACAATCACGTTGGTAAACCCATCACCAAGCTGGAATGCCAATACTGCGACCTGACGAGTAACCCCCGCGATGTCTGACAGTGGTGATAGTAATGGCATGGTGAGTGCCGCTTGGCCAGAACCCGACGTTACAAAGAAGTTGAACACCGATTGGAATACGTACATCAACCATGCGGCCATCACATCAGGCAAACCGCTGATCACACCGCCAGCACTGTTGAGAATGGAGTTTAGGACGCTCGCTTCATCTGTCGTACCGCCACCAAGAATCAGCAATACGCCTTTTGCGCAGCCCACCAACAGAGCGGGGGCAAGCATGATGCTGGCGCCTTCTTTAAACGCGTCTGCGGCATCATTAAGAGTCATGCCATTGAGACGGAAAACAGTACCAATAATGGCCACGACAAAACCCATGGTGAAGAACTGCGAAGCAATTTCAGGAATATACCAAGCGTAAGCCACAACGCCCCATACCACCCAAATGGTCACAGCAATCACAGTCAAAATCACTAAAGTGTCGCCCAGGTTCCAACGAGAGTCATGGCTTCCTAACTCTTGCTGACGGAAATAGGCATCGGTACGACGGCTGTAGGAAAATTCTGGATTGGCCTTGATGCGCGAGGCATAAATCATGGTAAAGGCGATGCCGATTAGCGTGAAACCTACCCATAGCGCCATACGCACCGTCATGCCTGAAAGCACGGGAATACCGGCAATCCCTTGGGCAATCGCCACGGAAAATGGGTTCATCCAAGAGGTGGCGAAACCAATTTGTGTCGCAACGTAAGTGACCATCACGGTAGTGATACCATCGTAACCCAGTCGCACCATCAAAGGCGCGATGATAATGGCGAACGCAACGGCTTCTTCACCCATACCAAACACGGCACCACCAAGTGAAAACAACAAAAACAGCACAGGAATGAACAAAGCCTCACTCCCTTTGGTTTTGTCGATCAGGCGCAGAATGCCATTATCGATGGTACCCGTGCGCATCACGACACCGAACGCACCACCAATCACCAGCATAAACATGATGACGCCAATCGCGCTGCCCCATTTCGAGCCAGAAACCAGCCCTTCAAACGGGAAGTTCATCAACCCAATGCCACCGCCAGAGGCGAAAAGTCCCACACGGTTGTAGACCAATTCGCCGTGTTCATCGGTGGCATAGCTGAAAGAAGATGGGTCGATAACGGTGCGTGTTTTTTCTGCACCATCAACCATATAGCTAACTTGTTGGCTGTCGAAGTGACCCGCAGGAATAAGATAAGTAAGAATGGCTGCGAAAATACCAACAATAAAAATCAGAATAAGCGTATCTGGCATTTGCCAAGATTTCTTGCTCACGGCTGCGTCAACCGAATGAGAATGTGTGTGAGACATGTCTGTTTTCACGTTAAGTTAAAGGAGAATGGAATATCATTAAATTAGAATAAAAAGTCAAACCCTCTGCCTTTTGTAAACACAATATTCGACAATTTATTGATCTAAAGACAAATAGTTCGTGTGGCACGAATTAAATGGGTGTATCAATGCGTGAAAATCATCACTGTCATTTATTGAACAAATACTCAAATAACGCGTATAGTGGTTTGGTCAGCATTTATAAGGAGTAGGCGCATGGAGTTAAAACAGCGATTGAGTCAACAGCTCAAAGAAAGTCGCGATGCGTTTCTAAGAAACCCATACCCCACCTACCAAAAAAGACTCGAGAACCTCAACAAACTTGAATCGCTCATCAAAGCGCATCAAGCTGAGATCATCTACGCCATCGAACAAGACTTTGGTACTCGTTCAATCAGTGAAACGGGATTACTCGAGCTGTTTACCAGTATTGAAACCATTCGAGATGCCAAAAAACAGCTTAAGAAATGGATGAAGCCAAGTCGTCGACATACCTCTGTCTGGTTTTTTCCTGCAAAAAACAGAGTTGTCCCTCAGCCGTTAGGTGTGGTGGGCGTCATTGTGCCGTGGAACTATCCACTGATGCTTACCATTGGTCCTCTGGTTGCGGCGCTGGCGGCAGGAAATCGCGTGATGCTCAAAATGTCGCAAAATTCGCCGCATTTAGCTCAGTTGTTGGTCGAGCTGTTTGAAGCGCAGTTTAATCGTGACGAAGTCGCCATTTATGCGGATGAAGCCGAGATGGGGCCTGCGTTTTCCAAGCTCAAGTTCGACCATTTGCTGTTTACCGGTTCAACGAAAACGGGACGGGCGGTGATGCAATCCGCAGCCAATAATTTGGTGCCAGTGACCTTAGAGTTGGGTGGGAAATCGCCCGTGATCTTAGATGAAAAATTTGATGTGAAGATCGCACTAGAACGCTTGCTTGGTGGCAAATTGTATAACTGTGGTCAAACGTGTATCGCGCCTGACTATCTGTTTGTGCCTCAATCTCGATTGAACGAAGTCGTCGAAACCACCAAAGCCATCATGGCGAAACGCTTTCGCACAATTCAACATCCAGATTACACCTCGATTATCGATGCCAATGCTTTTGAGCGCTTAACGCACCTTCTCAGCGACGCCAAAGAAAAAGGCGCGAAGCTCATCAACTGTATTCCAGATTCTGAACCAGAGCGAGGCAGTCGAAAACTGCCATTCTATCTAGTGACAGAGGTGGAGAGCGATATGGCGGTGATGCAAGAAGAGATCTTTGGACCGATACTGCCGATCATCACTTATCAACATATTGACGAGGTGTTCCACTACATTGCTCAGAGGCCGCGTCCTTTAGCGTTATACCTCTTTAGTGAAGATAAGTGGCTACAGAAAAAGATCACGCAAGAAACACTGTCTGGTGGTTTGTGTATCAACGACGTCATGCTGCATGTCGCACAACACGACTTGCCGTTTGGTGGTGTCGGTGAGAGCGGCATGGGGCATTATCATGGTCGAGAAGGCTTTCACACCTTCTCGAAGTTAAAGCCCGTGATGACCCAATCTCGATTTGCTCTCACGCCGCTGTTTTATTCCCCTTACAGCGGTTTCGCAAAATCGATTCTTAACGTCATGATCAACCGAAAGATCGGCAATTATGAGTCGGCCATTCAGCAGAAACTAACGAGTTTGCTGCGCATAATAGGCCGCGACGTCTCTTAAGTCTTGATCATTCAGGCGTTGTAATTGTGCCTGCATCATATCGGCTAGCGGACCTGTCCGTTGGCCGTTTTGATAGCTTTTCATGGAATCAAACAGATATTGTTCGTTTTGGCCTGCGAGATGCGGGTAAGCATTATTGGCCGCTACGCCAGTTGTGCCGTGGCAAAAGACACAACTTGGACTTTTGACTTTGCCGAGTTCAGGATTACCTTGAAGAGCGTTTGCGTGAGCGGTGAAGGTGAAAGCAGTGGCGATGAGGCACAGAATGGGTCTTAACATGGCGGCTCCAAACTAAACTTGTTGTGTCGCAGCATAGAGCTTCCCCTAAGGGGAAGCTCAAGAGTAAAGACGTTAGCCGAGGAAGAATCGCAACTTTTCTAGAAATAGATCAATATCTTGGCGAGAAATATCTTTGTGAGTCACAAAACGAATCGGATTTCCCGGGGTAATGATGATCGATTCTTTTGCCAATTTTTGCGCAATCGCGTTGATGTCGATACCGTCATCCAGTTTGGCAAACACAATGTTTGTTTGCACGAAATCAGGATTGACATGCACACCGGGCAACTCAGACAAACCCTGCGCCAATGCTTTGGCATTGGCATGATCGACTTTTAACTGAGCCACTTGTTCGGTCAAGGCTAGCTTACCCGCTGCGGCTAAAATACCCGCTTGGCGCATGCCGCCACCGACCATTTTGCGCAAACGTCGTGCTTTTGCGATGTATTCTTTCGAACCCAGCAGCAGAGAACCCACCGGAGCGCCCAATCCTTTGGAAAGACAAATGGTCATCGAATCAAAATACTGAGCGATGTCTCTTACTGGGACATCCAACGCCGTTGCTGCGTTATAAACACGAGCACCATCAAGATGGAGTTTAAGATTGTGTTTATCGACGAAAGCGCGTGCCTCTTGCAAATAGCTCAAAGGCAGCACTTTACCATTGATGGTATTTTCAAGGCTCAGCAGCTTAGTGCGCGCAAAGTGGCTGTCATCGGGTTTGATGGCAGCGGTTAGCTTGTCAAACGGCAACGTGCCATCTGGATTGTTCTCAATCGGTTGAGGTTGGATGGAACCCAATACTGCCGCACCGCCAGCCTCGTAACGATAGTTGTGCGCTTGTTGGCCACAAAGATACTCATCACCGCGTTCACAATGCGCCATCAAACCTAGCAGGTTTGCTTGCGTGCCTGAAGTGGTAAAGAGCGCAGCTTCAAAGCCTGCTTCTTTGGCGGTAAAGGCTTCCAGTTCATTTACGGTTGGGTCATCGCCGTATACATCATCGCCGACGATAGCGTTAGCCATGGCCTCGCGCATGGCGGGAGTAGGGCGAGTTACGGTGTCAGAACGAAAATCCATAGTGTCTCCTCATGTTGGCTATATATAGCCGCAAAGCTTGGCTTTGCTTAAGCAAGCAATGGTTTTGGCGTCGCTAATGCTGCCATCTCTTATTTTTTCTTCGAGTTGTTCAAGGGATAAGCTGACCACTTGAATCACTTCATCTTCATCGCATTGATAGCGATTGGTTTGTGTCAGTTTCTTGGCCACAAACAAGTATTGAATTTCGTCGCAAAACCCCGCCAGCGGTGTGACTTGGCCCAAAGAGATAAACTCCTCTGCGCTGTAGCCAGTTTCTTCTTCCAGCTCGCGTTCCGCACAGTGCTGAGGATCTTCACCTTGTTCTTTGGTGCCGGCAGGGAGTTCTAGTAACCATTTTTTCAGGGAAGGACGAAATTGATTAATCAGTATGATGTTGCCCTCTTCCGTGACGGGAAGGATGACAGAGGCGCCCGGGTGCTGAATCGTTGTGTGCGCGATGGCGTGTCCAGTCGGGAGTAGCACCTCTTCTTCTATTAGGGCGATATTTTTCCATTTATGTATGACGGTGCTCATAGATGTGTCATTTTCCTAGCTAACGGTCTCATGATGAGAAGCCAACAAGATACGCACAAAAGCCGATAAACGAAAGTTCTTATTAGAGAACTGCCCAGATATCGTTTGCGTAATCAGTGATTTTTCTCCCATAATTGCAATCTTTGTTTGCTGCGGAACACTGAAAAAGCGGTTCTGCTATAAGAGCTTGTCATAAAAAAATGCACTTGTAACAAAGTGATAACAAATGTATAAAAGTACGTATACCATAACTGAAGAGAATTAGGAGTAACGTAATGATTCGCCCCTCTTTTGCGTCTAATGCAGATAAAGCGTTACTTTCTGAAAGAATTAACAAATTGTCGGCCGCGTTAGCCGACGGCGTGTATGAAAGAGAATACACCATTAAACTCTGTTTGCTGGCGGCATTAGCTGGTGAAAGTGTTTTCTTACTTGGCCCTCCTGGTATTGCAAAAAGTTTAATCGCTAAACGACTTATTCAGGCCTTTGATAACAGTAGTTATTTCGAATACTTAATGACGCGCTTTTCAACCCCTGAAGAAGTGTTTGGTCCGCTCAGTATCCAAGAGTTGAAAGACAACGGACGCTACGTTCGCTTGACAAAAGGCTACCTACCCACCGCGCAAGTGGTGTTTCTTGATGAAATTTGGAAAGCTGGCCCTGCCATTTTGAACACCTTGCTGACCGTGGTGAATGAGAAAACATTCAAAAACGGCAGCGATATTGAACGTGTTCCGATGCGTTTGCTTATCTCGGCTTCCAATGAGTTACCTGACGAAGACAGTGGCTTAGATGCGCTATACGACCGAATGTTGGTGCGCGTGTTTGTTAACCGAATTCAGAATAAACAGAACTTTAAATCCATGCTCACCGTGGGTACACCGGAGGAAGCGCGTATTCCTGAAGGGCTTGCGATCACCGATGAAGAGTATCATCAGTGGCAGAAGGCTCTAGAGTCGCTGAAACTAAGCGATCGTGTGTTTGAAAAACTGTTCCAACTGAAAACCATGCTGGAAGAGAAAGCCGAATCGGTAGGTGTCGATGTGGCGGAGACGGATCTCTACGTTTCTGACCGACGTTGGAAAAAAGCCGTGCGCTTACTCAAAGCCAGTGCGTTTTTTAATGGTCGCGACGAGATCAACCCTCTTGATTTGCTGCTGCTGCAAGATTGCTTGTGGAACAGCCCAGAGTCGCGTGAGGTCGTGACCTCGGTTATCCAAGAGTTTGCGCTTAACTACGCATTTGATCAAAAGGAAGTACAAAGTCAAATCGACTATTGCCGAGAAGAGTTGGCGGACATCCAACAAGAGCTGGAAGAGCAATATGGCATTGTGCTTTCGATGGAATCGTCTGCTGGTCTGCTGCGTAAGGGCAAAGAGGTGCATACTTTTGACACGTCAGAAGCTCGTATTTACAGCGTTGGCCCAACGCGCAACTTGGTCAAATTGGTGCTGCTACAAAGCAACATGTCTGTCTCTGAATCTGAACGTGGTGATAGCCGCTGGGTGTATGTACAGAAGGATGAACTCGACCGAGTGATCAAAGAAGGTCAGGGTGAGCTTTATGGTTTCGTAAACCAAAACACCAACTTATGCCGCTTGAAATTTGATCTGGATGCATCCAACAACTTGGTGATCAGAGACATTGCCAACCGTGCGGTGTTGGTCAGTTTGGTGACTAAAGATGGTCTAAATGAAGAACATTACCAGAAATGGGCAGAGAAATGTGACAGCGCGTTTAGTAAGCTCACTGACGCAGAACATCATTTACGTAAAGTTCGCTCGGATTTCCACGGTGCGTTGCCGCACAACTTTATCGACCCTGAGTTACCAAGAATGATGGAAGCGACGATCCAACAGGTATCGCATACTTTGGAAAGTGTAAAAAGCGAGAGTGAGAAAACCATGTTCCGTATTAAACACCTCAACGAATACTTCTCGTAAGGAATTAATATGTTAGGAGCCGATGGCCTAAACCTTGCCTTAATGATTGCAGACTCAGGGATTGTTGAGTCTGCGGTGAACGATCTGATGGCACGTTCACAGTTAATGGTGATGGCAGAAAACCGAGGAGTGAAAGCCTCGGTGAAAAACCATTTGTCCAAATGGCGTGGCAGCGTAAAGCGCCGCATTACCAAAGTGTGTGAAACAGAACGCTTCCAACAAGAATTGTCGCTCTATCAAGAAGTGATTCATCTGACGGAAAATGAGTTTTTCGAACGCATTGATGATGTCGTGCGTAAGTTGGAATGGCATTCCGCCTTCTATCTACAAGCACGACGCTTGCTCGACAAAAATAAAGGGTTAAATAACCCAATGTTTCCTCACTATTTCTGCGATCAGTGGTATCAAAGTCTGTTTGAAGCGATCAAGCAAGCCCAAGTGACTGAACTGGAAGCCAATAAAGAGAAGGTCCTCAACGATCTTTATCAGCGCATGGAAACCATGAAGAACATGGACAAAGTGACGGATTCTGGTGATGAAGGAAGCGTGGGGCGACTTTGGGACATGGCATCGGCCAAGCTCAGTAAAACAGACGTTTCTGTCATGAAGCGCTACGCTGAGTTTCTTAAAAAGAACAATGGTTTACAGGAAATTGCTGAGCAGTTAGGTCGCATGGCCAATGAAGTGGATGATCCCGATCTGCAACGTACTCCGGCAGAAGAGTTGCAGATGGTCGAGGAGAAAAGTGACGAAGCGACGGATGATATCGTCGGCATCCATGAAAGTGATGATCTCAACAAACTGCTGCCAAACGAAACCATGTTTTTGGCCTACCCAGAACTGGAAGTGGTGTTCTACAAACATTTGGCCGACAAACGTTTGATGAATTATCGCGTGCAGGGCAAGTCGAGAACGCTGCGTAAGGTGAGAGCGCAAAAGCCGGACAATCAGCAAGTAGAGATTGAAAAAGGGCCGTTTGTACTGTGCGTTGATGCATCGGGTTCGATGAGTGGTTTCCCTGAGCAGAGTGCCAAAGCAATGGCTTACGCGCTGATGCAGATTGCGTTAGCCGAAGGGCGTGATTGCTATGTCATCTTATTCTCAACAGAGCAAATTACTTATGAGCTGACCAAGCAAGATGGCCTGCGCGAAGCGGCGGATTTTCTTACCTACACATTTCACGGCGGCACCGCATTTGAACCTGTACTGATGAAATCGATCGATCTTATGAGTGGGGATAAATACCGCAATGCGGATTTAGTGGTGTTATCGGATTTTATTGCCCCTAGACAGTCAGAAGAAATGCTGGCGAAAGTAGAGGCTTTGAAAGAACAAAAGAACCGTTTCCACGCTGTCAGTTTGTCGAAATATGGTAACCCTGCGTTGATGTCGATGTTCGACCATTGTTGGGCTTATCACCCAGGCCTAGTTGGGCGCTTATTGAAAAAGTGGTAAACGAAGAAGAGCTCCTCGAGCTCTTTTTTTGTGCCGTTTCACAATCTTGCATGTCGTGATTTAACTTCAACTTAAGCCGTGGCATGGTAAGTACAATGTAAGCCATAAAAACGGTTGAAGGATTGATGATGACCACCAAAGAACTTGAAGCCTACCTTGATACTTTTGTTTGCGCAGAAAGCAGCTTTCCGTTTGGCCCGGAAGCCTTAGTCTTTAAGGTCAAAGACAAAATGTTTGCGATTCTAGCCAGCCGAGAAGGGCGAGAATACATTACACTTAAAGCGAAGCCCGAAGATGGCGAAGTGTTAATGTCTCAGTTTGAATCCATCACACCGGGTTACCACACCAATAAGCGTCACTGGATCACTGTGTACTTAAATGGCGATGTGGAATCGGGTTTGATTGAAGATCTGTGCCAACGCTCATATCAATTGGTGGTGGACAAGCTGCCTAAGTCGCAGCGTCCTTAAATCAAGTGATGCAATAAGACTACTGGGGGTAAGGGAATGCGCTCATTAGAACAATGGCTGGATGCCTACGGTGAAAGTCATCAAAACTCGACCAATCAAAAAATCCATACCTTTGCTGTGCCGGGGATTTTCTTTTCGATCGTAGCGTTGATTTGGTCGCTGCCTTCGCTTCCTCTGCCTGTTTTATCGCTGAATTGGGTCTGGGTTGTCGCTTTGCCTGTTTGGTGGTTCTACTATCGGCTGTCGCTTAGTGTCTTTTTGATGATGCTGGGTTATACCCTTGCCAGTATCGCGCTCGCATGGAGTGTTGAACTGTTGGGGATGCCCTTAGCCGAGATGGCTGTTGGTCTCTTTATTGTTTTGTGGATTTTTCAATTTGTTGGCCACAAGATTGAAGGGAAGAAGCCTTCGTTTTTTGAAGATCTGAAGTTTTTGCTGATTGGTCCAGTTTGGGTGTTTATGCGTCATAAATAATGGCGCATAAACAGATTTCATATAGAAGGCTTTAGCTGAAAAACAACCAGATACCGACGCCAATCATCAAACTACCAGCAATTCGGTTCAAGCGACGCACGTTTTGTGATTGACCAAGCAAGCGTTTCAAACCTTTACCGCCAGTGGCGTAGAGCGTCATACAGACAAACTCCGAAATCAGAATAATTCCGACCAGCAGAAAAAGCTGTGGTGGTAGTGGCGCGCTTTTGTCAATAAAAGGGGGTAGGAGAGAAATCATAAATGCCCAGCCTTTCGGATTGGCAATGGCAGTAATGAACCCTTGCATGATCAATTGCCAATTATTCGCGCGGCTGACAGGGCCAGTTTCAGCAGAAAGAGACAGCTTTCCACGAGAGCGCCACATTTGGATACCTAAGTAAACCAAATAGGTCGCGCCCAATATTTTGAAACTAATGAACAGCATGGGGTAATTGAGCATAACGGCGGCAATACCGACGACCGCTGCAACGGAAACAACCGCAACACCAACCAGCTCTCCGAGCATCATCCAAAGTGTGCGTTTATATCCGATGCTCATACCAAGGGTTAAGGCTAAAGTCATACACATCCCCGGGGTGATAGAGACAAAGAAAAAGGTTGGGATGAAAGCAGAAAGTAGCGCGAAGTTCATGGAGCGAAAATGCCTCACAATATGGGACAAAAGTAACGTAAAGATACAATTACTAACAAATAACTCTGCATAGCATACTCAATTCGTGACATTTGTCGAAATGTATTTGTGACTAATCACGCTGTTTTCTTTCCCTATTCCACTTCGAAAACGATCTCAATCACACATTGATACAAAGCCGATAGAAAATTTCCATTCGCGTTCTATTATCTCATCGAAACGTTTCGATGAGATTTTTTCTCTAACGCGAATCGATAGAGTTCACCCAAATTGAGAAACAAAAATGAAAAAAAGTGCCCTGTTAAACTCTGAACTTTCCTACCTCGTGGCCACCTTAGGCCACACGGACGAGATCACGATTTGTGATGCTGGTTTGCCGATCCCAGACGGCGTCTCTCGCATTGATTTGGCGTTGACTCACGGTGTGCCAAGTTTTATTGAAACCGTGCGAGTGATGCTCTCTGAATCGCAAATCGAAGGGGCAATTGTGGCCACGGAGTTTGCAGAGGTAAGCCCTGAGCTTTATCAGGCATTAGTGGCTGAGCTTCAATGTGAAGAAGAAAAAACAGGCAAAGTGTTGTCACTGACGCATGTTTCTCACGAAGAGTTCAAGCAACGTACGGAGTCGAGCAAAGCGGTGGTGCGCACCGGTGAATGCACCCCTTACGCCAATGTGATTTTTCAAGCTGGCGTTGTGTTCTAACCCATTGACAGGTTTCACCAAGTTAGGTGGTTGAGGAGAGAGTATGAACCAGGCGATTTTACAGCTCAGTGAAATTGAAAAAGCATTTCCTGGCGTGAAGGCGTTAGATAAGGCCTCGCTCAATGTCTACCCAGGAAGAGTGATGGCTTTGATGGGAGAAAATGGAGCAGGAAAATCCACCTTGATGAAAGTGCTCACCGGTATCTATTCACGAGACGCAGGTGAGATAGTTTATCAAGGCCAACCAGCGCAGTTCAAAGGGCCACGAGATTCACAACAAGCTGGGATCAGCATTATTCACCAAGAACTAAACCTTATTCGTGAACTGACCATTGCAGAAAACATTTTTCTTGGTCGAGAGATTACCTCGGTGTTTGGGCGTATTGATTGGCCAAAAATGTACGCAGAAGCGGACAAACTGCTCGCGCGCTTGAAAGTGAAGCACAGCTCCAAGACATTACTTGGCCAGTTAAGTCTGGGTGAACAGCAGATGGTGGAAATCGCCAAAGCGCTCTCATTTGAGTCCAAAGTCATCATCATGGATGAGCCAACAGATGCCTTGACGGATACTGAGACAGAGGCGCTGTTTTCGGTAATTCGAGAGCTCAGAGAGCAGGGGTGCGGCATTGTTTACATCTCCCACCGTTTGAAAGAGATCTTCGAAATTTGTGATGACATCACCGTGTTACGCGATGGCAAATTTATCGGTCAGTGTGAAGTCGCGCAAACAGACGAAGATGGCTTAATTGAGATGATGGTCGGGCGCAAGCTTGAAGAGCAATACCCAAGAATTGACGTGGTGCACGGTCAAACCTGTTTAGAAGTGATTGGCCTGACGGGCTCGGGTGTACACGATGTCAGTTTCACCTTAAAGCGAGGGGAGATTTTGGGTATTTCAGGTCTGATGGGCGCTGGACGAACAGAACTGATGAAAGTGATCTATGGCGCTTTGCCGAGTGAGAGAGGCGTGATCAATCTTGATAATCGCACCATTAATCCGGTAAGCCCACAAGATGGTTTGGCAAATGGCATCGCTTACATTTCAGAAGATCGCAAAGGCGATGGGCTCGTCCTTGGTCTTTCGGTGAAAGAAAACATGTCACTTTGTGCGCTCGATAAGTTGAGCAAAGGTGTGCAAATACAACATCAAGATGAAGTGATTGCTGTGGATGACTTTATCCAACTTTTCAACATCAAAACGCCGTCTCGCGAGCAAATTATTGGCAATCTTTCTGGCGGAAACCAGCAAAAAGTGGCCATCGCAAAAGGGCTGATGACCAAACCGAAAGTTTTGATCCTAGACGAACCGACTCGAGGCGTAGACGTCGGAGCGAAGAAAGAAATTTACCAATTAATCAACAAATTTAAAGCCGAAGGTATGAGCATCATTCTGGTCTCATCTGAAATGCCAGAAGTGCTCGGCATGAGCGATCGCATTTTAGTGATGCATGAAGGTCGCATCACCGGTGAGTTTGAAGCAAAACACGCCGATCAGGAAAAACTGATGGCCTGTGCCGTCGGCAAAAGTGTATCTGAGGAAGCAGCATGAGTAGTGAAATCATGAGTAAAAGCAAATCAAATGAGACAAAGAGAACTTGGATCAGTAAAGAGTGGCTCATTGAGCAGAAGTCGCTCATCGCGTTACTTTTTCTCATCGTGGTGGTCTCTTTTCTCAATCCGAACTTTTTCACCGTAGACAACATTCTTAACATTCTTCGTCAAACTTCAGTGAACGCGATCATCGCCGTGGGGATGACCTTGGTTATTCTGACCGCGGGCATCGATTTGAGTGTGGGGTCGGTGTTGGCCTTATGTGGTGCGTTTGCTGCGAGCCTTGTCGCGATGGAAGTTCCCGTACTCATCGCGGTGCCAACTGCGCTGTTAGCGGGAGCAGCGTTGGGTGCCATTAGCGGCGTTATTATTGCCAAAGGCAAAGTTCAAGCCTTTATCGCCACGCTGGTGACGATGACGCTGCTGCGTGGCGTTACCATGGTTTACACCGATGGCCGTCCTATCTCTACCGGATTCACTGATACGGCAGATGCATTCGCTTGGTTCGGTACAGGTTATGCGTTGGGTATTCCTGTTCCCGTATGGCTAATGGTCATCGTGTTTGCGGCCGCCTGGTATCTACTTAACCACACCCGCTTTGGTCGCTATGTGTATGCACTGGGTGGGAATGAATCCGCAACACGTCTATCTGGTATCAACGTCGACAAAGTCAAAATTGGTGTTTATGCGATTTGCGGCCTGCTTGCTGCTTTGGCAGGCATCATCATCACATCACGCCTATCTTCGGCGCAGCCAACGGCGGGGATGGGTTACGAGCTTGATGCCATTGCAGCGGTCGTGTTGGGTGGTACCAGCTTGATGGGTGGTAAAGGGCGCATCATGGGTACGCTTATCGGCGCCCTGATTATTGGTTTCTTAAACAACGCGCTGAACTTACTCGATGTTTCTTCTTACTACCAAATGATCGCCAAAGCTGCCGTTATTTTGCTGGCGGTCATGGTGGATAACAAAAATAAATAAATGATTTGAACTCTGGAATAACTCTCTGACAGCCAAGTTTCGGCTTGGCACCCCTACAAAAGTACAAAGGACGACAACAATGAAAAAATTGGCAACATTGATTTCTGCTGCACTACTAACCTCTACCGTTTCTCTTGGTGCGCAGGCGCAAGATACTATGGCGATCGTAGTTTCAACGCTGAACAACCCATTCTTCGTCACCATGAAAGATGGGGCGGAAACGCGTGCAAAAGAGCTGGGCTACAATCTGATTGTTTTGGATTCGCAAAACGATCCGAGCAAAGAGCTTTCGAACGTGGAAGACCTGACCATTCGTGGCGTGAAAGCGATCTTGATCAACCCAACGGATTCGGATGCGGTATCCAATGCTATTCGTATTGCTAACCGTTCCAACATCCCTGTTTTGACGCTTGACCGTGGTGCAAGCCGTGGTGATGTGGTCAGCCACATTGCGTCAGACAACGTGGTGGGTGGTGAATTGGCGGGTAATTTCATCGTCGAAAAAGTGGGTGAAAAAGCGAAAGTGATCCAGCTTGAAGGTATCGCCGGGACATCAGCAGCGCGTGAGCGTGGGGAAGGCTTTATGAATGCGGTGAAAGGCAGTCATATGGAACTGCTTGCGAGCCAACCTGCGGATTTTGACCGCACTAAAGGCCTGAACGTGATGGAGAACTTACTGGCAGCAAACCCAAATGTTCAAGCGGTATTTGCTCAAAATGACGAAATGGCACTCGGTGCGCTACGTGCAGTGCAAGCGTCAGGCAAAGACATTGTTATTGTCGGTTTTGACGGCACCGACGACGGTATCGCCGCGGTGAATCGTGGCAAACTGGCGGCGACCATCGCCCAGCAGCCCGATCTTATCGGTGCGCTTGGTATTGAGACCGCCGACAAAGTACTGAAGGGCGAACAGGTTGAAGGTTACATCCCTGTTCCACTGAAAGTCGTAACGAAATAATCATCACGTTATGCCTCTGACGTTAGTCAGAGGCATAAACGCCCGATGCCATTGAGTTTTTGGTTCGTGCTTTGCTCTCTAGTAAGCAGAAAACTCAACGTCATCAGTGTCGTTTTACAATGAACAAAGCTCATTCAAGAGCTGAGGAATGCCCAATGAACAAGTTAGTGGTTTTAGGTAGTGTTAATGCAGACCATGTGCTTCAAGTCCCATCCTTTCCACGTCCTGGGGAAACGTTACATGGGCGAAATTATCAAGTGATTCCGGGTGGGAAAGGGGCCAATCAAGCCGTTGCCGCTGCGCGTTTAGGTGCAGATACGGGCTTCATCGCTTGTGTTGGGGATGACTCGTTTGGCATCAATATACGTGAAAACTTTAAGCTTGACGGTATTCAAATCGAAGGCGTGAAGATGCAACCCAATTGCCCAACAGGTATCGCAATGATTCAAGTCGCAGACAGCGGTGAGAACAGCATTTGTATCTCGGCGGAAGCCAATGCCAAGTTAACCGAGGCGGCCATTGAATCGGATTTGCCACGCATCCGTGATGCCAGATTTCTTCTTATGCAGTTAGAAACCCCTCTCTGTGGGATAGAGCTTGCGGCCAGAGAAGCCAAAGCAGCAAAAACCAATGTAATTTTAAATCCAGCACCAGCGCGCGCATTGTCTGACGAACTATTAGCATGCATCGACGTGATCACACCAAATGAGACAGAAGCTCAGGTGTTAACCGGGATCGAGGTCATGAATGACGAAAGCGCTCAGCAAGCCGCCAATGTTTTGCATCAAAAAGGCATTGAGATCGTCATGATTACGCTTGGCTCTAAAGGGGTTTGGCTCAGCGAAAATGGCAGAGGTAAACGAATTGACGGCTACAAAGTCTCGGTGACGGACACAACGGCGGCGGGAGATACTTTTAATGGGGCATTGGTCACTGGTTTATTGGAGGATATGCCTTTAGAATCAGCGATTAAGTTTGCTCATGCCGCTGCGGCGATTTCAGTGACTCGATTTGGAGCGCAAACTTCTATTCCAACCCGTAAAGAGGTCGATGAGTTTTTAGCCGCGCACAGTTAGCCAATAATTAGGAGAATAACATGGCTACGATGAAAGATATTGCAAAGCTTGCTGGTGTTTCTACATCAACCGTTAGCCATGTTATTAATAAGACCCGTTTTGTCAGTGAAGAAATTGCGCTGCGGGTGAATCATGCTGCTAAAGAACTCAACTATTTTGCCCCTTCCGCCTTAGCCCGCAGTTTAAAAGTCAACCGAACCAATACCATAGGAATGCTTGTGACGACCTCGACCAACCCGTTTTTTGGTGAAGTGGTTAAAGGGGTAGAGCGCAGCTGCTATCAAAAAGGATACAACTTAATACTCTGCAATACGGAAGGCGACCACGAGAGGATGAAATCGTCGATCATGACCTTGCTGCAAAAACGCGTCGATGGTTTGATTCTGATGTGTTCTTCGCTTGAAGGTGAGCGTTTGGATGTGTTTGAGCGCTACCCTGATATCCCTGTGGTGGTGATGGATTGGGGCCCCATGCTGTTTAGTAGCGATAAGATTCAGGACAACTCGCTACGTGGTGGCTATCTTGCCGCGAATCATCTCATTCAAATGGGGCATAAAGAGATTGGCTGTATTACCGGCCCGCTGATTAAGCATCAAGCTCAAATGCGTTATGAAGGCTACAAACGGGCGCTCAATGAGCACGGGTTGCCGTTAAATCCAGCGTGGATTGTGGAAGCGGACTTCGAGTGCGAAGGGGGCTATCAAGCATTCAAAAAAATCGTCGCCAAAGGCTCATTGCCGAGCGCTCTGTTTGTTTGCAATGACATGATGGCGATGGGAGTGATCAATGCTGCCAATGAACTGGGCGTGGAGATTCCTCATGACCTTTCTATTATCGGTTATGACGATATTCACATTGCTAAATTTATGACGCCTTCGCTTACGACTATTCATCAACCTAAATATCGTTTAGGACAAGCAGCGGTAGAAACCCTATTAAAGAAAATTAATAAAGAGACCGCAGAAGTGCAGGTAGTACAGCTTGAACCGACGTTGATTGAGCGAAACAGTGTCGTTGAGTGGCATGACAATGAGATCTAGTTCATTGTTAGTAACTCTAAGTAAAAAATAGTTACATAGTTGTTTGCTTTTATGCCAATCTAGGTGTGACTTCGCTTGGAATAATTAGCTCACTGAATGATTCGCTTGCTATATCGTCTGAAAATTTTAAGGATGTGATTTTCAGCCAAAAATAGCGAAATAGAGTTGTTTATTGGAATAGCGTGTGGTCTTATTGATATATTAATAAGTAAGGTTTGATAAGTTGAAGTATGATTGGTAGAAAATATGCCCATTTTTCGGTTAAACATCCTTGGATACACCGTTTTAACCTACTAGTAGCGCTCATGATCTTTGCGGTAAGCTGCTATGAGCTACTAGCCAATGAAAACTTATGGTACGGCCTAGGGACATTATTCACATTTGTTTTGTTGCTTGTATTTGCCTCTGCATCTGAGTTTAAACGAAAATACCTTTCTCATGAGTAAATGAGAGAACAATTGAAAAGGCACCAGCATAGGTGCCTTTTTGTCTTTTCTTGAACCAGACTTCTCTCCGTGCTCCTGCATTCTAGTTTTCGTTTGTTCTTTGATGCTTATCTTGTGTATCGCACCATCCATGATGGGGGAGGGAAGCGCGCACGGTATCCCTCTTCGTGGTTAGTTGCATATGAGGAAACAGGAATCATTCATCGAATGAAGAAAACTTCAGCGAATTAAAAAACTGCGACTATTATTGAAGATAACGGGCATTTTTTGCTGGCAAACGTGGTGAATCACAGTTTTTGTTTAAATATTTGAACTATTGAGTTGTTTGCCGATTTACAAAACTGAGCCAAGCAGTTAAAAAGAAAACAATCGATAAAAAACCGTAGCCTGGCAACAGGTGGTTTATTAACCATGAAAAGTATTTGAAATCATGAGCTATTCAAGTAGTACAATTTTGACCGAAAGTGGAACCAATGAACTTGAGATTATCGAGTTTCATTTGGAGAAGGTTTTGCCTAACGGTAAGACGAAAACTTGCTATTACGGCATCAACGTTGCGAAAGTGCGTGAAGTTATCCAAGTTCCAGAAACAACGGATTACCCAAATGCTCAGCCGCATATGATTGGTGTGTTTTCTTCGCGTGATGTGTTAACGCCACTCGTCGATCTGGCTGGCTGGTTAGGCGTACCTACTCGTCCTGCGGTTGAGCGCAAGTTCGTTATTGTTACTGATTTCAACAAAATGACGAACGGCTTTTTAATCGACAGTATCAGTCGCATTCACCGTATTTCATGGAATGATGTTGAGTCGCCGAGTCAGTTTTTGGAAGCGGGCGAACAAGATTGCGTGGTTGCGGTTGTACGAAAAGACGGCAATCTGATCATGATCCTCGATTTCGAGAAAATCATCGCTGATATCAACCCAGAGCTCAGCATGGAGAAATACGACGTTAAAACAGACCGAAGTGTCGATCTTAACCAGCGTATGGTCACCAAGCGTAATGCCAAAACCATTATGGTGGTGGACGACTCTGCGTTCATTCGCTCTCTGATCCAAGAAACGTTGACTTCCGCAGGCTACAATATCATCGCCTGTAAAGATGGCGGTGAAGCGCATGATAAGTTAATGAACTTGATTGAAGTTGCACGTGAAGAGAATTTGCCGCTGAGTGAGCTGATTGATGCGGTGGTGACAGACGTAGAAATGCCTCGTATGGACGGTATGCACTTAGTGAAACGTCTACGAGACAGCGAAGCCTACAAGACTCTACCGATTGTGATGTTCTCTTCGTTAATGAGTGAAGACAACCGTGCGAAAGCATTGGCCTTGGGTGCCAATGACACCATCACCAAACCAGAAATTGGCCGCATGGTGTCATTGATGGATAAGTATGTGTTCAACATTGGATCGTAAGCACCAAGCGCCACAATTCATCGACTAACAAATCAGGCTCCATAACGGAGCCTGATTGTTTTAGAGGGTTAAAAATATTTTAGGAACTAAGCATAATGCGCGGTGAGCGCGTGCCAGCGTTTATAGCGGATTAACAGGTCTTCTTTGGCTTGTTGATAACGTATTTTTACTAACGCTACCTCATATTTCTTCAAAGCAGTCTGTTTTTTACACTCTAGAAGCTGTTTCTTTGCATCGTAGTAATCTTTCATCGTGGCAACTAGGCCATCGAATTCCAATTGCAATTGCTGTTTGAGTGACTCTTGTTCACCGCGCTGAGCAAGTTGGTTGAGCGCGTTTTTTAGCCGTGTGGCAGCTCTGGCTTTGTCAATTTTCATTTGTGGAGTGAGTCGCAAGTTGCGGGTTAGACCTGACCATGAACAGCTTTTGATCAACCATTTTGTTGGGTCGTACTGCCACCAATAAATCCCATTGCGATAGTCGTTTTCAAAGATATGGTGAAAATTATGGTATCCCTCACCAAAGGTTAAAACGGCTAAGAACCCATTGTCTCTTGCACTGTTTTTGTCGGTAAAGGTCTGCTTTCCCCAAATATGAGCTAAGGAATTAATAAAGAACGTCGAATGATGACTCAGTGTTAAACGTAGTGCACCAACCACAAGTAGCATGCCGATGATGTCCTGATAATACCAACCCAGTAGCAAAGGGATACCCAAGTTTGTCGCTATTGCCAGTGGCACATAGTATTTGTGCTGCCACATAATGACGGGATCTTTTTGGAGGTCGCGACAGTTAGTGTAATCGTTGTAGGTTGATTGATTGTAGTCTCGCAGCATCCAGCCAATATGAGAAAACCAGAAGCCGCGGCTCGCGGAGTAGGGATCTTTATCGTGGTGATCAACAAACTTGTGGTGCATACGATGATCAGAAGACCAATGCAATGCACTATTTTGTAGAGAGAAAGCACCGCCGATGGCAAAGACAATACGGAGCAAAGGATGCGCTTCATAAGTCTTATGGCTCCACAAACGATGGTAGCCAGCAGTAATAGAAAGGTTGGTGAAGCTAAAAGTGACGAGTAACCAGATGAGGTGCTCAAAACCAAACCCTTCCTTGATACCGTACCAAGGTGTGACCACAAGGGCGAGCACTAATGACGTAACAAAGATGACAATGTTGAGCCAGATGAATGGCGGTTTCTGTTGTTGCAAGATAGACCTCAAATGTTTAAGCGAACAGTTGTACGCTAGAATATCAGCGAACATGTGTAAGTCAAACTAAATGGCAAAATATGTGAACGGAATGTTTCCCTTTACTGGTAGGAAGAGTGTAGTATTAACTCTTTATGAAAATACTATTTGTAGCGATAAGGACTTGAAAATGGATTTTAAAGTAGCGAATTATTGCGATTTTGAACGGATTTCCCAACTTCACGCAAACAGCCTTAAGTCACACTATGGTGGTATCTTGAGTGAGCAGTACCTGACTCATGAGGTCTCAGCCGAGAAACTGCTGCTATGGCAAACTCGATTAACAAACCCTCCCTTTAGTCAGCACATCGTTTTGGCCGAAGAAGGAGGGCTGTTGCTGGGCTTTATTTGTGCTTTCGGTAACCATGACTTTGAGTTGGGCACCTTCATTGATTCACTCTACGTCGATGACGCGTTTCAAAACCGAGGAATTGGCAGCAAGTTATTAAAAGAAATCGCGCAGTGGCAGCAGCATTACTTTAGTGATCGTGGCCTTTATTTACAGGTGAGTGAATCCAACACCGAGGCGATTGAGTTTTATCTGCATATTGGCGGCAGGGTGGCTGAGAGTCGTCAGCGCGAAGATCTGTCAGGGGAAATTGTGGTAGAAAAGGTGATGACTTGGCAAAACGCGCAAGCACTGTTGGATGGGCTTGAACTGGCACTCGTTCACGGCTAAGGCCTGCCAGTAAAGCGTTGCGTTTTTTCAGTTCAGTAAAAAGGGATGCCATTTGGGCATCCCTTCCGTTTATCAACGCCCATTAACGCTTATTAACGCTTATTAACGTTTGTTACGTAGGTAACGTTTACGACGCTCTTCTTTGTTCTTTGCCTTTTCTTCCGCGCGACGTGTTGCTTCAAGTTCCACTTCCACCAATTCTTCAGTGATCATCTCTGGGCGTTCTAGGGTAATTTGTCCTAGCGTGCCGCTACGAAGTTCATGCAGCAGGATTTCACTGGCCTTGTGGAGGTCAACACGACCACCTGAACGCAATGCCCCACGGCGTTGACCAATCTCTTCCATCAACTCAACATCAGTTTCTGGCAGTTCTTCGATCTGATAGCGCTCTTTCAGCTTCTCTGGGTAGTGCTTTGCGAGGTACTCGACAGTGTAAAATGCCACTTCGTCATATTCCATCGCCGTATCTTTCACTGCGCCAGTAGCGGCTAAACGAAAACCACTATGAGGGTTTTCCACTTTTGGCCAAAGAATTCCAGGGGTATCTGATAACACAATGCCATTTTGCAGGTTGATGCGTTGTTGACGGCGAGTCACCGCTGGTTGGTTACCCGTTTGTGCAATCGCACGGCCGGCCAAAGTGTTGATGATGGTGGATTTCCCCACGTTTGGGATGCCCATGATCATGGTGCGAATGTTTTTGCCGACTTCTTCACGATGAGGAGCTAGCTTACGGCATAGCTCAAGAATTTTATGCACTTCTTGAGTTTGTGACGTGGTGATCGCCATTGCTTTTACATTTTGTTCTTTTTCAAGATGCTCAATCCAAAGTTCTGTTAGCTCAGGATCGGCTAAATCGCGCTTGTTCAGTACTTTAACGACGGGTTTTTCACCGCGGATTTTAGAAATAAGAGGGTTTTCGCTACTAAAAGGAATACGTGCATCTAGCACTTCAATGATGACATCTATCTGCGGAATCGCTTCTGCAATCTCTTTTTGGGCTTTATGCATGTGGCCCGGAAACCATTGAATTGAATTGTTAACCATTTGAATAAATTGCCCTTTGTGTTTCTTTGTCTGTCTGAAAACATACCGTATTTGGCTAGAAATCTGTGATACCAACTTCATCTAAGGTGTGTGCAGACGGCTTTGGCGCGATCTTATCATTTCCAACCTCCGATGGCGAAGATAAGATTCCTAATTCACTACAAGCCCATCTCTCGGTATTACGACCCAAATAAAAACGCACAACGGGCTTGTCTACCCGTCGTGCGTTTTATTGCTTATCGTCTATAGGTTGATCGCATCAAATGCGCCTGAATTGAGAAACCAGCTTACCTTGGCTATCAAGGGATTTCACCAACGCGTTACATTGGTGACAGGTGTCACTAGAGAGCACGTTGGCGGCTGAACAAGCATCATTGATGGATTGCACGCTAGAGCTCATGTCTTCCGTGACTCGAGCCATTTCTTCAACCGCTGTGGCAATTTGGTTATTTCGATCAGAAATGTCCGTCACTTGGTCGAGCAGTATTTGAAGCTTTTGCCCAGAGGAGTCGGCTGAAGAGACACATTGTTCAGCCAAGTGCGTCCCTTCACTCATGGACGAGACCGCTTTTTGAGTGCTGCTTTGGATCAATCCAATCACTTTCTGAATTTCTTCGGTAGATTCATGGCTTCGCTGCGCAAGCTTTCTCACTTCGTCGGCGACGACCGCAAAGCCTCGCCCTTGTTCGCCAGCGCGTGCTGCTTCGATGGCAGCATTGAGTGCCAAAAGGTTGGTTTGCTCAGCCACACCTTGAATGATGATCAGCACATCACCAATGGTTTTGCCGTGTTGCGCGAGTTGGCTCACCACGTCTGAAGTCTCATCCAATTGTCCTGCCAGCAATTTAATCGCCTTGACGGTGTCTTGCACAGTGATCATCCCTTCACTGGCTGCGTTGTGTGCTTGATCTGTTGCGTCTGAAGCACTTTGCGCGTTTTGTGCTATCTCGTTGGCGGTGGAGTGCATTTCGGTAATGGCTGCAGCCACTTGTTCTGTCTCGTGGGTTTGACCTTTGAGGTTGTGCGATGCTTTATCACTGTTTACGGAAGAACTACGAGCAGAGACGATGAGTTGTTGGTTGGAGTCCTGAATGCGTCCCACCACCGCATTGAGCTCAGACTGACGCATCTTAAGTGCCAGTTTTATCTCGGAAATATCGTCTACATTCTTGTTGTATACCAGTTCCATTAATGGGTTATCGAACACTTTACGCGCTTCTGCTGAAAGCGATTCTAATCGGCGGGTGGAGCTGTAGCTAATCGCCACAGACAGCAAGAGAAGTGACCAAATACCTAAACCGGGAAGCACGGTATTGAACGCCAAGCTTAAGAGAGTCGCGCCCAAAAACAGTATTGATTGTCTTTGCCATAGTCGAGTGCGAGGAAGTTTGAGTTGAATCGGTGTTTTGCCAGCACGGATTTGTGCGTATAGCCGAGTCGCATTTTCGACATTTTCTCGGCTTGGACACAACCGGACGGATTGATATTCGACAACTTTACCTGTGCTGTCTTTAATGGGTGAGGCAAACGCATCAACCCAATAATAGTCGCCATTTTTACAACGGTTTTTGACCATTCCCATCCAAGATTTACCCGCTTTCAAATGTTCCCATAAATCTTTAAACGCTTCGGGTGGCATGTCAGGGTGTCGAACCATGTTGTGTGGCTGCCCCAGCAATTCCTCTAAGGTATAGCCAGCGACATCACAAAACTCTTTGCTCGCATAAGTGATATGACTGGAAGGAGAGGTAACAGAAAGAAGGTTGTAATGAGGAGGGTAAGTCACCTCTTTCTGAGTCACGGGTTGATTGATGCGCATAAATTGCCTCTTGATTCATATCCCTGAATGAAAAAATAAGCCACGACTTTTACTTTAGCTTTAACTTAAATAACAATCATTATTATTGGTCTTTTATTAGGTTTAGTTCAGTTTGGAAAAAGTACAAACATCGATATTACCCATTGCTTTTATTGGCGCAGGTCTATACTGAAAAAACGCGTACAAAGGGTGTAAAAGCTGGTATGTCAATGGGAAGTGACATCAAGATGCAGATGAACTTCTGAAACTTCAATAACTTACTGAAGCAGATTTAGCGCCGATTCGTAAGTTTGGTCAAATTATGGTGCTCAAATTGGATGGGTACGTTAAGCACTTTTATGATTGGCTCAGAAATACCCCTGTGTAGGGGCTGTATCTTGGTGATGAGCAAAAATTACAACGAGTTAAAAACGCTGAAGTGATAAGGCAAAAGGCATTTGCGAAAGGGCTGGAACTGATCTTTGACTTGCCGCGGGAGACTCTTCTACCTTTGGTCGGCTATCCTATGCGTTAGAAGAAAATCATCAACGGAGTCCAAAACTCAAATCACCCAGAAAACCAGTGCCAGATAACGCGAGTTCGCTAAAAGGAACTCATTGAATGTGATGGGTTTTGCTGCTTATTTGAACCTTGAGCAGTCATAGAATCTGCGCGGTTTTGTGCTATGATGGCCAACAATATTCGACACTCTTCTCTCATTTGTTGGCAGTGACAATTCATGAAGTTCATCCATACCTCAGATTGGCATCTCGGACGCCAGTTTCACAACGTTTCACTCCTTGATGACCAACGCGTCGTGCTCGACCAGTTGGTTAATTATATTCGAAATCATCCCGTTGATGCCGTTGTCGTTGCTGGCGATATTTTTGATCGCTCGGTGCCGCCTACTGCCGCCATAGAACTGCTCGGCAAAACGATTGATGAAATTTGTGGTGAACTTGATACGCCGATGATCCTGATTCCAGGCAACCATGATGGTGCAGCGCGTTTGGGCTTTGGTGCTTCGCAAATGAAACCCTCAGGGCTGCACATCATTAGCCAGTTTTCGCAAATGATAGAACCGGTTGTGCTTAAAAGTGAGAGGGCGGGCGATGTGGCGTTTTATGGTATGCCTTACAGCGATCCTGAGCAAGTGCGCGACGCATTTGGCGTGTCGGTGAGCAATTATGATGAGGCGCATCGCGTCTTGGTTGATGAAATTCGCCAGCATTTTGATCCCAAACAGCGTCAGGTGCTATTGAGCCACTGTTTTGTCGATGGGGCGCAGAGCAGTGAGTCGGAGCGTCCACTTTCCATCGGTGGATCTGACCGCGTTAGCTATGAGCATTTTTCCATTTTTGACTATGTTGCCTTAGGGCACCTGCACCAACCACAAAAGCGAGTGGAAGAACACATTCGTTATAGTGGTTCATTGATGAAATACAGTTTTTCTGAGCAGTTCCAGAAAAAAGGATTCACGTTAGTGCAGTTGGATGAAAACGGTTTTGTCTGCGCAGAACACATCGCGCTCGATGCCCCTCATGACATGCGGGTGATTGAGGGTGAAATGAACGATATTCTCGAACAAGGTAAGCAAGATCCCAATTATCAAGACTATTTGCTTGTTCGCTTGCATGACAAACATGCCATTTTAAACCCAATGGAAAAGTTGCGAGCGGTCTATCCCAATGTTCTTCATTTAGAAAAACCAGGGATGTTAATGAACGTAGAGCAAGGTTTATCGCAAGCTAAATTGGCTCGTAGCGAAGTTGATATGTTTCGTGATTTCTTTGCACAAGCGCAGGACAACCCACTGAGCGAAACGCAAGATGCCGCGATTTGCCAACTCATTCAACAATTGACCAAGTCTTAGGAATCGCGATGAAACCACTCAAACTTACCATGCAGGCGTTTGGTCCATTTGCTGAACGTGAAGTCATTGATTTTACTCAATTGGGTGACAACCCTCTGTTTTTAATCAATGGGCCCACAGGATCCGGAAAAACCTCTATCTTGGATGCGATCTGTTTTGCCCTTTATGGCGAAACCACAGGCAATGAGCGCCAAGGTATGCAGATGCGTTCAGATTTGGCCTCTATCCATCTAGCCACGGAAGTGACGTTAGAGTTTTTGCTACATGGAAAACGCTATAAGGTAATTCGCTTACCTGAGCAAGAGGCGGCAAAAGCGCGCGGTGAAGGCACCACCACCAAAAAACACACTGCTGCGCTTTATCTTTGCCAAGATGACGAAGAACTGATCACCAGCAAAACGGCTGAAGTGAAAACGCGAGTGACGGAACTGATTGGATTGAATGAAACGCAGTTTCGCCAAGTCATGGTGTTGCCACAGGGGAAGTTCCGCGATTTGCTGTTGGCGAGTTCCAAAGATCGTGAAGAGATTTTTGGCCAACTGTTCCAAACTGAAATTTACAAACGCATTGAATGGGCGCTAAAAGATAAAGCCAATGCGATTAGTAAAGCCAAAGAAGAGTTTGATAATCAAATTCGTGGGGCGCTAGAGGTGGCGGATGTCAGTGATGAGCAGGCGCTCAAAGAGGCGCTTGTAGACAAAAAGACGCAACTGACGCAGTGGCAAGAGACGGAGAAACACGCTCTCGAGCGTTATAATTTGGCCAAGCAATCCCTATCAGTTGCCAAAGCTCTGGTCGATGATTTTAACAAACTGGCTTTGGCCAAAACGAATTTAGATGCCCATTTGGCGAAAAATGATCAGATGCATCAGTTGGCGCAAAAGCTGGAACAAGCACGTCAAGCCCAGCAGCTTGACGCACCGTATCGTCAGTGGAAAAACGCACTCAATGATGTTCATGTTCAGCAAGGCAAAATTGAACAGCTTAACGCATCATTAAACACACTGTTATTGCAGAGCAATGAGCTCGAGCAACAGTGTTTTCAGGCACAGAAAAATGCCGAGCAAATTCCTCAGCTACAACAGCAAACGTATGAATTAGAGACGGTTAAAAGCAAGCTGGTGGAAAAAGCCCAGTTTGAACAAGATATCATTCGTCTTGAAGAAGACGTGCAGAAATTTGCACACCAATTAAAGCGCGTGCAAGAACATAAAGTCGTGATGCAGCAGGAGCTGACATCCGCCATTGAAGCGTTTGAAAAGGCCAAGCAGCAAGCGGCAGAGATACCGAGACTTGAAGCGCGAGAGAGCGAGCTTAAGCGTCAGATCAGTGACTATGAGCAATACCAGAATCTGAATACAGCGCTGCAGAATTTACTCACACAAACTGAACAAAAAGAGCAGTTACACCAGCAAGCCAAGCAGCATTGGCTCAATGCCCAACAGTCCGCGGATAACATTGAGTTGAGTTGGCATAATGGCCAAGCCGCTATTTTGGCGCAGCGCCTTCATCAAGGGGAAGCTTGCCCGGTTTGCGGTAGCCTTGAGCACCCGCAAAAAGCGCAGTTTATTGGTGAGCCTGTGCATAAACATCAGGTAGAGCAGGCCCGTGAGCAGGAAAAAATCGCGCTCGCCCAGCTCAATCAACATCACCAAGAGCTGGAGCTGCACCTTGCACAAGTCAAGCAACAGCAGAAAGCGATTGAGGAAAAAGCAACACAACTCGGTGAGCTGCTTAAGAGCCCGTTAGAAACTTTGCAGGCGCAAACTCTTGAAATCAGTCACACGCTCAAACAGCTGCAAGGGTTAGATCTCGCTCAGCAAGAAAGCCATGTTAAACAATTGACGGAGCGTTGTGCGAAAGGCGAGGAGATGGAAAAAGAACTCGCTCAGCAACATATTTCTAGCAGTGCAACGTTGCTAGAAAAAACGCAACAGTTGGCGAAGTTCAGCCAACAAATTGCCGCGCAGTTTAGCCAGGTTGCCCAAGTTGAGCAGGAAATCGCGCAGCTCAAGCAACAAACCACGGCTTTGCAAACGGCAAAAGAGACGATCCAAAAGCGTTTTGAGGAGGTTCAACAAACGCTTGCCGCACTTAAAAGTGAAGTCAAAGCACACAGTGAGATGTTGCTGCAGACTCAGCAGCGGAGTGAACAAAACCAAACTGCATGGTTGGAGGCGCTGTCTGTATCCTCATTTGACGATGAACCGCACTATTTGGCGCTGCGCGTCGAACCAGAACAGATCGAACAATGGAAACGCGAGATTGAGCAACATCAACAGCAGGCGACACGTTTAGAGCAGAGTTATCAAGACCTCCAAGAGCGTTTGAAAAATCAGCAAGCGCCCGATCTTGAGCAATTAGAGTTGTTGGTGACATCGGCGGAACAGCGCTATCAACAGATCAAAAATGAGTTGGATGCGGTACGTTCACTGGTGGCGAAGCTTGAGACCGTACAAGCGAAGATAGCTGAACTGCACACGCATAATCATCGCCTTGAAGAAGAGTACAAGGTCTTTGGTACACTCTACGATGTGGCGAGTGGCAAAACAGGCAGTCGCATTAGTTTGCACCGTTTTGTATTAGGAGTGTTGCTGGATGATGTGCTGATTCAGGCTTCGCATCGTTTGGCGCTAATGAGTAAAGGCCGCTACCAGTTAACGCGAAAAACCGAAGGCTTTAAGGGCACGGCGGGTCGTGGGCTCGATCTGATTGTGGAAGACAGCTACACCGGAAAATCGCGTGATGTAGCCACACTCTCCGGTGGTGAATCTTTCATGGCGGCACTTTCCCTCGCTCTTGGTTTATCGGATGTTGTCCAGTCATACAGCGGTGGTATTCGTTTAGAGACTTT
Source organism: Vibrio vulnificus NBRC 15645 = ATCC 27562 (assembly GCF_002224265.1). Classification (NCBI taxonomy): domain Bacteria; kingdom Pseudomonadati; phylum Pseudomonadota; class Gammaproteobacteria; order Vibrionales; family Vibrionaceae; genus Vibrio; species Vibrio vulnificus. Next base: position 1,548,200 of record NZ_CP012882.1, on the reverse strand, counting down.
GTTTATTGATGAAGGCTTTGGCAGCTTGGATCCTGAATCACTTGATCTCGCCATTCAAACCTTGGTGGAGTTGCAGCAAACAGGCCGAATGATCGGTGTGATTTCCCATGTGTCAGAGTTGAAAGAGCAAATGCAACAACGGATTGACGTGATACCGTCGCGAGTGGGCTCTTCGATTCGTCTTAAGTCCGCTTTTACCGCTAATGCCTCAACAAGTTGAGGTGGTAAGTGGGGGGGTAGCACACAGATCCTAGCAGTATAAACAGACAAAATCGCCTCGTGAGTTGAGACCAACGATCGAGGCGATTTATTTTCCCTATAACTCTCTTTTATCGACTTATAAATTTAAGTCGATAATCAGTACTTCATTTTTATTGGCAGCATCAATTTTGGGTAGGCTTCTGATTTATCTACCTGATTAATTTTTTAAGTTTGTTGTTCGGATGTCGTTTTGTTTATTAACGTATTGATATTTAAAGCATTTTTATTTGGTTGTTATAGAGGGTGAAAGTATAACTTTAATTTATATTATTAATCCAAATGCTAATTGGTAATTAATTGGCCTGGTTGATATGTTGCCTTTATTATTGTCAATAATAAGGCGGGATAATGTCTTTAAAAATAAAAAAAGCGAAAATAGGAATCGCTATATCAAGTTTGCTCTCCTCCATCTCACTTAATGCGACCACTCTGCCGTCTCCGGATTGGCATGAGTTCACGATGAGTGATGGATCGGTACGTGAAATGCGTCTAATGGGGAATCAAGCGTTAGCGTGGTACCAAGACCGTGAAGGCACTATTTATCTCTATCAAGGAGAGACTTGGTACTACGGCAAATACGCAGAATTTGATGGCGAGGGCAGAGTGGTCTCAACAGATGTTGTTGTTACTCAAGCTTCGCAAAGTCCAGCGGCCTCTAATTCATCACTTCACCCAGTAAAGCCAGCTCGAATTAGCTTTGATGAAGGACATTCGTCAGACATCAACACCACTGAGCACCATTCTGCTACTTTACGAATCCTTCAAGCAGATCAACCTGTTACTCAACCTTTGCTTGTGGTTCAAGTCAGCTTTAATGACGAGGTGATGGTCAATGACTTTACTAACCGAATTTTTGGTCAGAATGGGCAAAGCGTTAGAGATTACTTTCTCAAGAACAGCTACAACAAGTACGTTGTTACTCCAGCACGAGAAACGCAAGGTACAGCGAATGATGGGGTGATTAACATTTCATTAGATATGGCGCATCCTGATTGTCACTCCAAAGAGGACAATACTTGTACCACCAGACAACGTGCCGTTTTTTCGGCTGCTTACGCCGCGCTTGATCAGTATATTGATTTGTCCACTTACGACAGTAATGGTGATGGTTTTATCAAGCCTTCAGAACTCTCAGTGATGTTCGTGTTTGCGGGTTACGATGCGGCGGCTGGCGGTAATCGTCGACCTTACATTTGGCCTCATAAGTTTGCCCATAACAATGAAACCATCGATGGTGTCACCATCAATGCGTATTGCTTGTTTGCGGATTTTCAAGGCGACCACCAGTCAACAATGGGCGTTATTGCTCACGAACTCGGTCATTTGATGTTGGGTCTTCCAGATTTGTATTCTTATGAGCATGATGGTTCTATAGGTCATTGGGGTTTGATGGGCGGTGGTTCATGGGGCCGCAAACCTGGCGACCTTTATTCTGGCGACACGCCTGTCAATATGACGGCATGGAGCAAAGAAGCATCAGGCTTTTTGGAACCAGATGTTTTAAACAGTAACCAAAACTATACCGTCAACACCTCTCAAGGTGAAAGCGTCATCTATCTTGATCCTTACCTACAGAAAATGGGGCCAAGGCTCTACTTGCAAAACCGCCGAAAAGTCGACTACGACAGAGCATTGCAAGGAGAAGGCCTGTTGGCTACCTCTGTGGTGATTGACAACAAGTTCAACAGTACTGGCCCAATGCAGGTGCAAATATTCCAAGCGGACGGGCTAGATGAACTAAACGCAGGAGGGTGGAGTGACAATGGCGATGTTTTCCCGGGCAGCAGCAATGTTACCTTACTTTCTGATGACTCAACGCCTTCATTAAGGTTGAACACAGCTGGGCGCAATACCGGCATCACTATCAGTGACATTGTCAGTACTAATCAGCATTCAACGTTGACACTGCAATTGCCAGATCAGCGTGGCAAACATGCGTGGATGACCTCATTTGCACGTCAATATACGCAATATGATCGCCGAATTAATGCACTCGGTTTTGCGGTGGATGTGCATTTTGAAAACACCTCATTAGATGGCATTCATTTTTATGCGCAGAAAAGTGATCAGACACAGCCTATGGAATATAAGGTGACCAAATATCCTTATCAAACCAATTGGCGTGGCGAAGTGACTTTTAAGGCGGAAGATGGCGTTGAAATTACTCGTGGGCAACTGAATTCCGATGGTGGACGGGCGATGTTCCCACAACCATTCGCATTGACACAAGAGCGTCACCTCATTGTGGTTGAGCTAACCAATGCAATACCCGAGTTTTCAACTTCTTATTACGATGCTTATCTCAGCGATGGCATTCGCAAAGAGCAGTTCTACGCTGACAATACCACGTTACAAGGTGGCCGAATGAACAGCGCGCGAGGTCGAAACTTCCCGTTTGCAGCACTACTACAAACCCAAGTTAACCCGCTTCCTCTCGCACTGGACGATCAATTCCAAGTTACTCAGGGCCAGAGTGTGCAGCTCAACCTAATGAACAATGATACCAACTTAATACCTGGTCACAGTTTTCAGGTTGAGCTCATGACCCAGCCAAGCAAAGGAACTGTGAATGGAAAAGAGTATCAAGCTGATTTGGGGGCTGAAGGCGTTGATGAGTTCCAATATCGTTTGCGCGACAGTGAAGGAAACGTGAGTAACACGGCAAAAGTGTCTGTTACAGTGCTGGCGATTAACAAACCTCCGGTGATTTCGGCCAAAGTGGTTAATGACGTCGTGTACGTTGGAGGACTCGTTGAGCTGAGCGTTGACAAAGTGGAGGATGAAGATTCCAAAGCGTTTAGTTACCAATGGCAGCAGATTTCCGGTCCAAAAGTGACGCTACGCAATGGCCAGCAGAAAACCAGCAGTTTTGTGGTTCCTGAAGGTGTGGCAGCGAGTGATGTCATGCACTTCAAGGTCACTGTGACTGATGATGCCCAAAACGAAGTCAGCCAAAACGTGGAAGTGAAGGTGAATAACCATCAGCCTGAAGCGCAAAATGATCACGGCCAAATAAAAGCTGGGGAAGTGAAACGCTTTAGAGTGTTGGACAACGATATTGAGAAAGATGGCGAGACGCTCACTTTAACTCGTATCGTCTCTCAGCAAGGGCTGGGTAAAGCGAGCCTTTCAGGAAATGAAATTGAATTTAGTGCACCAGCGACTTTCGGTAGTGAAACGAGCACAACGGTGACGTATGAGATCAAAGACCCTCAAGGACTGATGTCTCAAGCAACATTGATCATTCAGTTTGTTAAACCGAAGGCTTTAGTGATCGATAACATCACCCTTGAAGGACGTGAAGATGAAAGTGTCATCCTCAACTTGCAGCAATTAGCAGGCAAAGGAGGAGAGGTTAAGATTGTGGAACTGCCGAGAAATGGGCTGATTCACAATGGTCAATATGTACCTCAAGCGAACTTTGCTGGCAAAGACAGTTTCACGTTCCAAGTGACGAATGTCGAGGGGACGACCTCAAATATTGCCACGGTTTCGATCAACATTCTGCCAGTCAACGACTTACATACTTTTCGTGTTAACGCCTCTAAGTTGCAAGTCAGTGCAGACGAGCGCATTGAACTGTCGGTTGTGCAATTAAAAGACATTGATTCCAACAACCACCAGTTCAATTGGAAACAAGTCTCTGGGCGTAAAGCGACAATACTTAATGCGGATAAGTCGGTTGCAATCGTCGTGATTCCTTCTCAATCCGTTGGCAATGAAAAGCTTGTGTTCAGTGCAACGGTTCGTGACGAACAAGGAGAGGCGGTTACTCATAGTTTGACATTAACGGTGCATGCCACGACGCCTAGTGTGAAGCAGGGCAAACTTAAGCTCAAGTTTGGTAGCTCACTGAATGTGAAGCCTCTTGAATCTGAATACAAAGGGAAGTTCCAACTGCGTATTACGCGCCCAGCAGAACATGGTGAAGTGCAAATTGTGAATCAGGAATTGATCTATCAAGCCCCGTCTCAAACAGCATTAACCATGATCGACAGATTCAACTATGACGTTCTTTTTGATAACGGAGAGAGCAAGCAGGGATGGTTTGAAATAGAGTTGTCGCCAACCAGCACGATTTCTGGCCAAAATGATGATTCAGACAACCCACCAACAGCTGATTCTGGTGGTGAAGATGCGGGTTCTCTAGGCTTTGGATCGGCATGGCTAATGGCATTCGTTTTATTGTGGCGTAGAAGAAAGAGCTAGGAAACCAGACATTCGGCAGTTTCCATTACCAGCAAAAGAAGAGGTGTTTCACCTCTTCTTTATTGTTTGTTCGAAATGAAATCAACTGTAAACTTCGGCGATAATGCATTGAAATCCTTATTGTTTGCCGCGAAATATCTTGAATATCCCATTCATGAGAAAAATTCCGCTGTCAAGTTTATTTAAGGTATGACGTGCCAACTATCAGGATGAAGTTTCGTATGTGACCGTTGTCACATATTCGTCAGTCAGTTTGCATAAAGATTAATTCACAGTTCGAATAAATGCCTCATGATGATAATACTGCTCTGCCTATATGGGTTCTGGCTTGAGGAGAATTTTATTTACAATTTTATTACAAAGGAAAATACATCATATAAGCTGTGTTTATAGTTGCATAAACAATAGTTTTTTGTAACTCGCGTAGCGTATTGATATTTTTGTCTTGATTTTAAAAATCAGAAATACAAAGTACACAAAAAAACTATAAAACTGGGTAACATCAAGGTAGATAGCTGTCATGAAAACCGTTCATAGAATGATCGACGTAAAATATCTTCGGACATTTTCACAGGTTGCAAAACACAAAAGCTTTACAGCTGCAGCCGAGTCACTATTTATGACTCAGCCCGCTGTGTCGCAGCATATCAAAAAGATCGAAAATACAATTGGGGCTAGTATTTTTGTTAGAAAAGAGGGATTTGGGCTTACGAAACACGGTAAGGTGTTATTAGAATATGCGGATCAAACAATGTCCATGTATGAAAAGCTATTCAAAGATTTAGAAAAAGTGGATACGAGAGAGCAATATAACATTGCGATTGCAGATTCGTTCTGTCCTATTCTCGTAGAAAAAGTCGTGAGCGAATTTCGTGCACTGAATAATACAGATTTAGCGATCACCAGTTTTAGTACAACGTCTACGATCGATATCGCTAACTTCGATGTAATATTCAGTCTCAATCGATTGAGCTCTGAAAATGGTAATTCTTATCAGTTAAGATCATCAAGTTATGTAATTAGTCACACAGCATGTATAGACTTATATGAGTGCTATCCGTTCCGAGTGGTTTATTGCAACTCCTTGTCGAAAACCTTGGTTCAAGAATTACTGAAAGAGAACAAAATCGATACGCGGTTTGTCTCAAGTTGGGTAAGCACGAGTTCTGCAAGACTGATGAACAAAGAGTTGGAAAACCATGGCACCATCATGGTTTGTCCTGATTGGTCAGTTAGAGAGCCTAACTACAAGAAGATTCCCACTAGCCAACAGGTCAATATGAATGTTTGGTTTAGTGAAGGGATGTCTGATGAGTTAGACAAAATTGGCTTAAAGGCGAAACTCAACGATCTTTTTGAACAGCATCATTAGCAGCTATCTGAGGACCAACAAGCTTAATAGCATAAACAAACAGCATGATGCAGAAATAGGTATTCCGTAAGGGATGCCTATTTTTTTTATCTCCTTTTTGGCAATCAAACAATACACATAAACACCGATTACGGTGATTCCACCAAATAAGCCGATATAGCAAATGGCTTCAATAGCATAGTCGGGTTTTACGCCCACCATCATGACTGGAAAGTATTTTGCGTCACCACCGCCCCAGAATCCAAACAACCACAATATAAAACTTAATGCAAAGCATAATGTTGCAATTAAAAAGGAGTGTAATAAATAACCATTTAGAAAAGCAAAAATAAAGCAACAAAGAAAAGCAAAAACAACGGTGTGGTTCGATATGACGCGAGATTTGGCATCAGTAAATGATGCGTAGAGTGCTGTAAAAAATATTAATGTTATGGCGAGTGGCATAAATATTTCCAAAAATAAAGCCTATTTTACATTAATTTTCACTCCGCTAATAACTATTATATTTATAGCGTTATAACGTTTTTTTATCATAATTTTGCATTATGTATATATAAATCTTATTCATTGGCGTTTGTTATTCCATTAGTTTAATTTGTCTTCACCCCATAACGACACATTTTAAAGTTAATAAGAGGATAGTATGTTTAACAAAGTTATGACAAAAGCGATTGAGTGGAAGTTAAACCTTAATCAAGGTCTTCGATCTCTAAATGAAGATAAACGCGGTGTAACGGCGGTAGAATACGCGATTATCGCAGTGGCAATGTCTGCAATTATTTTGTTTGTTTTCAAGGATGGTACTCTAAAGCAAACTCTTAATAATGCGATGAGTGCTATTTCATCAAAAATGACAGAAGCTGGAACCGTTAGTGGCACAGGTGGCACAGGTGGTGCTGCAGGTGGTGCTGCAGGTGGTGGTGCAACAGGCGGTTAATTACTTCCCAATATAGAATGGAGGGAAACCTCCATTTTTCTCTTAATAAAAAAGACAAAACAATGAATAGAGCCGTTATCATTCTCTTCCTTTCCCTTGCAATATTCAGCACGCTGTTTTTTCTTATGGGTGATATGTTTGAGACTGAAGAAGTTGTCGCAGCAGAACCTGTAGTTGAACCCACTGTAGTCTTGCTTGAATTGGTTCAAGATGTTGAAAAATCTGGGATTGTATCTAAGTCTGTGTACAAGGAAGTTGAAGTTAAGCTATCTGAAGCGCACAGCAATCGACACACACTAAAGAATGAACTGAATATCCAACCGGGCGCGCTTTTTAACCGACCCTTACTCAAAGGAAGCATATTGTCAAACGATATGATCAGTAATCCTGGTGATCGTGATTATATGTTTCTGTCTCTAAAAAAAGATGAAGTGCCTTATTATTATGAACCATCAAGTTCTAATATTATCGAAAATATTACTTTGCAACCGGGTGACAGCGTCAGTTTTGTTTCCACTACATCATCAAGATCTAATCTATTAGAAAATGGCTACAAAGATATTGGACATCTCGTTAGTAAAATCATTATTAGCGATGCAAAGGTCATACAAGTCATTAAGTCAGATAGAAATGTAAATTCTACAAAAACTTCTGAGTCGCAAAACAGTTTGGTAATTGCGTTGAAAGTACCTCAGGTATTGAAGCTAGAAATGGCACAAAAGATTGGTGATATCAGTATTGTTCCTTCCAGCGTAGCCAAACGTTACTTGTCAATTCGCAGTAGCGACATTCTGGAAGATCAATTTGGCGTTAGAGAATTACGTGGTAAGGAATAAAAATGAAAAAAACATTAATGTGTTTACTAATCACCACGATTGGCTTTGTCTCTTCATCGGTTAATTCTAATGAACTAATGAATTTAAATCAGGGATCAGCAAAAACCATTTCGTTGAAACGTCAAATTTCAACCGTATTTGTAGGTGATCCAGAAATTGCCGACTATAAAATCATCGATGAAACCAAAGTAGTGGTTTACGGTGTTGGCCTTGGTGCGACGTCGGTGATTGTCTATGACCGCTCTGGAAATGAACTTTACAACGCGGAAGTGGTGGTCAACAAAAGTCTGCGATTGGTGAAACAGACCTTGATTGCCCGTTTTCCAGATGAGTCTGTCAACATTACCAATGTAGGCGAGCAAGTGATTCTCGACGGGGTGGTAAGTAGTGAGGAAATAAAAGCTCAGATTTATCGTACGGTCGGCGAAATGCTTAAGAAAAGCGTCACTCGTAATACGCTTACTCTACAAGATACGAGCGGTGGACAAGTTGATTCTTTGGATTACACCGCCACTTATATTTACGACAACATTATCAATAATCTCAAGGTGCTGACTACCGAGCAGATCAACGTCAAACTGACTGTCGCCGAAGTCTCGAGCTCGTTTCTATCTGAGCTAGGTGTCTCTTATTCAGACAGTGGTCAGGCGGGACGTTTTGTGAACAAACTGCTTGATTTTACCGCTCAGGACATCGTTGCAGTAATTACCGCAAGTGGTGACGACCAAATTGGTCGTGTACTTGCCGAACCCAATCTTTCGGTGATCTCTGGTGAAACCGCAAGCTTTCTTGTCGGTGGTGAGTTGCCAATCGCCATCCGTGATGAGAGCGGAATTAGCGTGTCTTATAAAGAATATGGTGTGAAGTTGTCTATGGTCGCCAAGGTGACGGATTCGGAAAACATTCGCTTATCACTTTTGCCAGAAGTCAGCTCTATCGACGAAGAAAATAAGACCGCGAATGGTTTGATCAATGTGCCAGCGCTACGTACACGTAAAGCTCAAACAACCGTTCAACTAAAGGACGGCCAGAGTTTTGTGTTGGCAGGTTTGTTAACGTCAGAAGAGCGCGAGTCATTAAGCAAAATCCCTGTATTGGGTGATATTCCTATTCTTGGCGCTTTGTTCAGCCATACAAAATCCAATCAAACCAAAACTGAATTAATCATTGTCGCCACGGTGAACTTGGTGGACCCAGTGAAAGCGGAAGACATCAAATTACCAAGTTTCCGTCGCACCAGTGATATCGAGCGTCTACTGAGAATCGACCTCTCATCAATGAATGAACCTGAGTTGGAAGATACGTTGAACAAAGGGGGATTCAATTAATGAAAAAATGGTTATTGGTTTTATTTGTTTTGCTTTTGAACGCTTGTTCAAACGTTAATATTTCAAACACCAGTGTGATGGAACAGCTTCAAGAGAGCTATGAGTTTGATGCAACAGGCAAAGAGTATTCGGTATCTCGCGCCATGTCATTTATTAATGAAGTCAATGAGCGTGAACCAAAAGCAAAATTCAAGATTTACTATCAGCCAAGTGCGAGCGAATTTATCGATAAGCTATTGGTGCAGCTAAAAAGTTCAAAAATTAGCAAGATCCGCTATGAAGTTGAAATTGCACCGAATGAACAGAAAAAAGCCATTCTGATTCAAGCTCAGTATGTTCATATCCGCAGTCAAAACTGTGGAAGCCTCGCTTTTTCAAGCAAAGATGAATACCGATTCGGTTGTGCGTTAGAACATAACCGAAACATTAGTTTGGTCAACCCATTGAAGAGTACTTACTGATGATGGATCTCGATACATTATTTAAAAGTTCATCCTCAAAAAGAAAAGGTGGCAATACCAACCAAGATTTGATCGTTTCTGACGATGCGGGATTTCTTGCTGCCGTTGATGAACTGTACGCAATCGAGGGGTTTGAAAAGCCCCTCAAAGTAACCGATTTGGATGAAGAAGCAACGTGGAATCGCAGTGACGTCACCTTAAATCACGTCATTTTGGATATGCGTAATAACCAAAACATGGTGGATGAGGTTTCTGATATTGCGACCCGTCTTGATGTCAGCATCAAGCTATTGGTTATTAGTAATTTTGATTCGATCAAGCTACGAGACCGTGTTCAGTCATGCGGTGCCAGTTACATTCTTTGGGATGAAGAGCTCGATGGATTATTAGCGAGCTTAAAGCGTGACATTGCAGAAGCATCAAAAAGCGGTAAGACGCGAATTGCGAAAAGGATCCTTATCCTGGGCACAAAAGGTGGTATCGGGGTTTCTTGTATTAGTAGCGTGTTGGCTAATGCATTGGTTAAAAATGCCAACCTAAAAACTCTAGTGGTTGATCACGATTCAGGTGCGATGAATGGCGATATTTTTCTCGGTGTTAAGGGGTACAAAATCAAGGAAAACAGTATCGATTTGAATCAGTCAGAGATCGATTCTGCCATTGCCACCACGTATCTGTGTAAAGTGACCGAAAAGCTGGACTATTTGGCTCTGGAAAAAACCACCGCGTGTCTGAGCGATCATGCCTCGACGCTATTTAGTCTCTCTACGGAACTGGTTGATAAATATAACTTTATTATTGATTCTGTGCCGATGAGCTCCTTTGAAGAGGTTCACGACCAAGATTTGGCGGACAAATACCATCGGATTTATTTAGTTTGTGAACCGTCGGTCTCTTCATTACGCGCTTACAACCGATTCAAAAAGAAAATCGGTAAGGCGGAGCATCAAGTGATTTTCAGCCAGACACGTCCTCACAAAGATTATTTGGTGACCCTAAAAAATGCCAAAGAGCGAATCAAATGCCATTCGTCTGTCGACTTTGCCTATGAACCGGGTCTGGAGCAAAAGCTGATTCAAATGGGAACCAGTGGCTTGATGAAGAGCAAATACGCGACGTCTATCGCTGAAATGGTTTCGTCTCTTACCGGAAAGCAAATCCAGACTAAAAACGCTAAGAAATTCACGTTGTTTAAAAAATGAATCAACTAAAGCAGATCTATCTCGACTTACGAGATGAAATTTTTGACGCGATTGATGCTTCAACCTTAAGTGAAATCAGTAACGAAGAGCTGGCGGAGCAGTTGTCGGAGTCGGTCAATATCTTGATCGACAAAAAGCAGCTTCAGGTAAGTTCGCTAAAGCGCGCCGAGCTTGTTAAAGCGCTTTACGACGAGCTTAAAGGATTGGGACCGCTGCAAAAATTGGTCGAAAATGATGATATCTCGGACATCATGATCAATGGCCCATACGACGTCTTTATTGAAATTGGCGGTAAGGTAGAAAAGTCACCGATCCAATTTGTCAATGAAAAGCAGTTGAACACTATCGCTAAGCGCATCGCATCGAATGTTGGTCGCCGCATCGATGAGTCTTCTCCTTTGTGTGATGCGCGATTAAAAGACGGTAGCCGTGTCAATATCGTTATTCCTCCATTGGCGATTGATGGCACCTCCATCTCTATTCGTAAATTCAAAGAGCAAAAGATCAAACTAGAAAACTTGGTTGAATTTGGCGCCATGTCGATAGAAATGGCCAAGTTGTTGTCCATCGCCAGTCACTGTAAGTGCAACATTTTGATCTCTGGTGGTACCGGCTCGGGCAAAACAACCTTGCTTAACGCTCTGTCGGGATTTATCGGGGAAGGCGAACGTGTGGTCACCATTGAAGATGCGGCCGAATTGCAGTTGCAAAAGCCTCATATCGTTCGGTTAGAAACACGTCAAGCAAGTGTTGAAGGCACGGGGCAGATCACGGCTCGTGACCTCGTTATCAACGCTCTGCGTATGCGTCCGGACCGTATTATTGTCGGTGAGTGTCGTGGTGCAGAAGCTTTTGAGATGTTGCAGGCGATGAACACCGGCCACGATGGTTCAATGTCTACATTGCACGCCAATACGCCGCGAGATGCAATTGCACGTACTGAAAGCATGGTGATGATGGCAACTGCGTCGCTACCATTGGAGGCGATACGCCGCACCATCGTGAGTGCGGTGGATTTGATTGTTCAGGTAAGGCGTCTCCACGATGGCAGCCGTAAAGTCATGTACATCAGTGAAATTGTTGGGCTAGAAGGTAACAATGTGGTGATGGAAGATATTTTCCGATTTGAAACCACTGGCAGCTTTGATGGCGGCAAGATCCAAGGTGAGTTTCGCTCGCCTGGTTTGTCAAAGCGCTCGGTTATTTATGAGCGAGCTCGTTTCTTTGGTTTAGAAGATACGGTGCAGGAGTTGTTCTCATGATGTGGCTAATGGTGCTCTCTTGGGTAGCTCTTGCTATCTATTTTGTCACGCATAAGAAGAAACAAGAAAAAGCGATTCAGCGTATTATCGAGCTCGAACAAGATTTTGAAGGGGTTAAAGGGCAAAGAACCGTTATTGATGCGCAAAAATTTGAAGTGAGTTTTCGCGCCAAAATTCGTCGTCATTTTAAAGCGTTTGTGACCATTTTGATGCCAAATCCAATGAAAAAGATCGGGTTGTTCTTGTTGGTCACGGCGATCGCGCTCTACTTTATTAACGACTTTATCTTGCAGATGGATTTTTTGACGCTGCTGATGTATGCACAACCCCCTTTATTTGTCGTGTTTGTGATTAAACTTCAGCAAGCCAAAGCGGCTAAGTTTAAAGAAGATTTTCCCGATGCGCTTAACATACTTTCTGGTGCGCTCTCTTCAGGTCAAAGCATCGTTCATGCATTTGAGTATGTGGGAAATCAAATGCAAAACGACGTAGGGAAGCAATTTAAGCTGATGGCGGAGCGCTTGCTGATTGGTGAGGACCCCGATGATGTTCTGTCTAGAAGCGCCGCCTCTTTCCCATATGTAGAATACTTTTTCTTTGCGGCGACTATTCGCATAAACCTGAGTCGCGGTGGCCAATTAAAAGAAGTTATCTCTCGTATTAACCGGATTATGTTTGAAGCGCGCGCCGTCGACAAAAAGAAAAGTTCGTTAACGTCTGAAGCGAGAATGTCAGCCAAAATCATTGCTTGTTTACCCGTTATCTTCTTGTTGATTTTGAAATTTACAAGTCCAGAGAATTATAATTATGTAATGTTTGAGGAAGGTGGAAAACCGATATTTTACTACGTTCTTACTAGCGAGATTATTGGATTTATTTGTATCTGGTTTATTTTGCGGGGAGTGAAATCATGAATTTTTCTCTTCCTAGTATCATATTTATTTTAGTTGCACTTTTTGTTTCTGTTATTGTGGCTATTTTTACCTTAAAAATGTGGGATGAAACCAGAGCAGAAATATCGGTTAGAAAAATAATTGGTTCAACCAAAGAGCAACAGAAACGTGATGATCTTTTTTTGTCATTTTTTAAACGTTTTAGTTTTAATAAAGAAGAAACCAAAAAGAAACTGGTCGCAGCGGGGATCTATAGTGACTTTATCGCTCAAACTTACTATCTATTTAAAATAGTACCTCTGTTCTTAACGATTGGAGGTGGCTTACTAGCAGTGAGTCAAGAGGTCATTGATTTGAATGAAATGATACTAATTGGTGCTTTTGCGTTAATTATTTTTGTTGCTGGTCCGGATTTATACATATCTTCGAGAACGAACACTATCACACGTCACGTCAGCTCACGCTTGCCATTTCTGTTGGATTTGATGAATGTGTGTGTCCATACGGGTATGACCATTGAAGCGACACTCGAGTACCTTGCTAAAGAGCTGCAAACGGTTGATAAATATTTGGCATTTACTGTTAATGTTACGGTGCAAAGATCCAAAGTGATTGGAATAGAAAAAGCGCTTGAGGAGTTTTATGAAATGGTGCCCTCAAGTGAAGCACAAAGTTTTGTTATGACGCTTGTTCAAAGTTTGAAATTTGGTTCTTCAGTCGGCCAAGTGTTAGGTACGCTTGCCACCGATATTCGTCAAATAAATATGATGGAACTTGAAGAAAAAATAGGCAAGCTTGGTGCGAAAATGTCAATCCCTATGATTATTTTTATCATGGTGCCAATAATTATTTTGATTATTGCTCCTGGCATTATGAGGATGTTAACTGATGGCTAAATGGATAATTAAATTATTAATTCTTTTCTCGATTGTAGGTTGCTCATCTATTAGTTCGGAATTGCAAACTAAAGAACGTTTGTTATTGAGTTCTGGTGAGAATCAGCAGTTGGTCGAATTCTACAAGGGTAATTTGGCAGAAGTGCCAAGTTATAAGGTGAAATTGGTTAACCTCTATTTAGATATGGGGGATATCAAGTCAGCCGAACTTTATACCAATACTTATACAGCCAAAGACCTAGATGAACCAGATTATATCTACAGTTTGGCGAACTTAAATTATAAGAAAAAACGCTACGATTCAGCATTGCAAGAAAGCGAGAAGTTCCTCGATGAAGGTGGAGATGAGGCGGCCTATCATTTGTTGGTAGGCAAGATTTACGCGCAACGTAAAGAGTATGAAACGGCTATTCAACATTTCGAAGAAAGTCGTAAAAGCGGTGCTTCGGATAGAGAGGCGGGCAACAATATCGCTGTGGTTTACCTTTTGCAAAATCGCTATGTCGAAGCGACGGAAATTCTTTATGACCTTTATGTCGCTATGCCAAGTGATGCCAAAGTTCGGTCAAATCTCATCATCTCATCTGTGCAGTCCAACCGCCCTGATATTGCTCTGGAAGTGCTAAAACATGAAAAGGGCGAAGAAGAAGCGAGAAAACAGTTGGCGGCATTAATGAAAACTGTCAACAAAGGAAAGAACAAAGGGAAGAAAGCCGTGCAGCCACAAGTCGCTCAAATAAACAAAGACACGACCCGAGCTACTGTTGTACAGACTGCTCAAGTGACACCAAAAGCGCAAGAAGAAACGAGAAAAGTGGAGCAGGCCAAGCCAGTTGATAACGTAGTGCCTGTAAGTAAGCTCGATGTGAATAACCTCAAGCCTAAAGCGCCATCACTGTATCGTATTCAAGTGTTGGCTTCTTACAAAGCCGTGCCGAACGATTATCTCAATTTCCTAAAAGCGAACTACGGTACCGTCTACTCGTATACGCATGGTTTATGGAAGCGCTACTGCATTGGTGAATTTACTGACATAGAGGAAGCGAAAACCTTTCTTAATAGCTTAAACATCAAAGGTGCTTTTGTTGTGGATTACACCAAGAAAAGGTATGTCGAGCTATGAAAAAAAGGCAGAAGGGTGCCTTAACCGTTGAGGTTGCACTTGGTTTACCTGTTTTACTCATCATGGTGTTTAGTTGGATTGAGCTCTGTATGCTGAGTTATTCAATGAGTGTTTCCGACCATGCTTTGACACTGTCGGTTATCAAGACCAAAAAAGCGGGAACATCCAATGCCACGACTCCACAGGAGTATCAAAAACTGTTGGAAAAAACCATTAACGAAAATGCCGGTGTGGCGTGGAAATATTTGGCTAAAGAAGAAAGCGTCAATATTACGGTCGATTATTTCAAAAACTATCAGGACTTTGTGACTTGCAATGTCGGTTATGACGATATTGAAACTTGTCCTGAACGAAAAGACAAACCGAAGGATATGGCGATAGCGATGTATCGTATGCAGTACACCTACAACACGATTTTGGATGGTATTTTGCCAGACTTTCAAGTGAGGCGTGAGCTTATGGCTATTCAAGAATATGAGCGTTGCGCATTCAAAATTGGTGGAGGGTCGGGTTGTGAAAGCTAAGCAACAGGGTGCTTTTATGGTGGAGCTAGCGCTAGTTCTCATGTTTTTTTCAGGCCTGTTTGTTGTGATGGCCAATTATGTTGTTGCCATCAATACCAAAGGACTACTCGACCGCGCCGCTTATTCACTCACAACGATCATGGCGGAAAGAAAACAGTTTTTTGATGGTGATTTAGATATTTGTGGCAGAGCCGATCCTTACTGCTCTGAAACAAAGAGAGCTGTGAACTATCTATCCAAAGCCTCCCTAAAGCGCATGATGCCGGGCTTTGAAGAGGCTAAGTTCGGCGTGTTTGTCGAGCAGCTGGCGGTAGAGGGCGATAAGCCAAGCAACTTTCGCAAACGTTATAAAAAATTTAGTAGTGGCGCGACCGACGGTTGCAATTTGCCAAATCTAGACAGTCTCACTAAAGAAGAGGCACTAGAGCTGTTGCCAATTACCTCTCGCAACCGTCGGCTGCCGATGTATCAAATCACGCTTTGTTACGAAACGCCGTTTAATATCTTTGGCTTGGCTGAGGGTAATGTCATTAAAGCGGTATCCACGTCATTTTCGTTTGCGAGGGTCTAGTATGTCCATCAAAAAGCAACAAGGGGTCGCAGGCATTATCTTTATGGGTATGTTGCCAGCACTTGTCGTCATTATGGTGTTCTCGATGCAAATGACTCAAAGGCATATGGCACACGCCAAAATTACAGAAGCGGCGGAAGTAGCGAGCTTGGCTTTAATTGCGAGTCCAAAAGAAAACGATGAGAAAAACCAAGAATACGCGCAAAAGATTGTTGACCACTATATTGAAGATAATAAAGGCGAAGTCGTGGCTCGAGTGTTTAATCGACGCTGCGAGTACAAAGACGGCTGCGTGCAGCGCAGTGGCGAACTAGCGCCTTTTACCGATTTTGTCGTGTCTGCCAAAACAAAGCACGACTCCTGGATTTCTTACAATGACGGTGAGATGGGATTAACCAAAGACTTTGAAGTTATGGGAACGTCTACGTCTAGAAAATTTCTACCGCAACCTCTAGATATTTACTTCATTATCGATA
This sequence comes from Vibrio vulnificus NBRC 15645 = ATCC 27562, assembly GCF_002224265.1. Lineage (NCBI taxonomy): Bacteria > Pseudomonadati > Pseudomonadota > Gammaproteobacteria > Vibrionales > Vibrionaceae > Vibrio > Vibrio vulnificus. Next base: position 1,531,849 of record NZ_CP012882.1, on the reverse strand, counting down.
TGAGTGGCTCGATGGTGAATCCTTGGGGAAGAAGTGGCAAGAGGAAATATGATGTAGTCGCAGAAACGATCAACCGAATCGTGGACGACCTGCGGGAGTTTAAAACAGATAGGAAGAGCCGAGTGGCGGTGATTGGGTTTCACCATACTGCAGTTAAGCAGGTTGGTAGGCAGCGTACGGCGTTTGACTATTCATCATATAGGACGCCGTCTGGCACGGTGAATAATATGTTTACGGCACCGAAAATCCACTCGCGGAACGATTCCGGCAATATTAAAACATTCGAGGATATCCCCTTAACTGAAGACTATGACGCATTTCTAGCTAAGTTCAACAGTTCAAATTATTACGCTTCCCCAAACGGCCTAACTGAATCTTGGCAAGGCATTATTGGTGCAGCTCAAATGGCTGAGCAAGCCACGGACTTAAATCCAGAGCAAGTATTTATTTTGCTTTCTGATGGTAGAGATGGTGATTTTGTTCGCTACTACTTGGAAGGTAGGCAGTGGCGTGAAGTTCGATACAATAAATATCTAAACAGACTTGTAAAGGCAGGTTTGTGCGAAAAGTTAAAAACGAAAATTTCACAAAAAAGGAACGTTTTCCAAAGTGAAAACCCAAGTGACAAAGCGTCAAAGACCAAAGTGACGATGGGTGTTATTGGGGTTAACTACGTTGTAGACAAAAACGATGGGATTGGCGACTGCTTTGGTCATGACAATATCTATCATGCCAAAGAAGGCAATGACGTATACAAATATATTTTGAATCTCATTAATGAAGAGACAGGTAGACTTAAGGATTAAAATGAAAAAAACACTGCCTTTACTGTTACTGGTGCTGCTTTCCAATTATGCCCAGGCCAATTGTGTCAATACATCAGAAGAACAGATCATAACCAAAACATTGCTATCAACGCATTACAAAACCACACAAAGCGAAGGTTCGATTGTGGTTGATGAAGGACAGACGGAAGCCCGTGTCTTGAATCGTGATGTGCAGAAAGTAAAAGCACAAAACAGCAGTGAACATTGCTTCTTCGATGAGAAAAAAATGTCACTGGTGCTGAATTACCAGCACAACAAATTTGGTTTAACCGATATCCATCAAGATGCGATTCGTAGCTATATCGGTATTGTTGACCCAAATCGTAAAATTTCAGTGGAAGGGCATGCCGACAGCACAGGCTCAGATACTTACAATAAGCAGTTGTCTGCAAGACGTGCAAACACCGTCGCCCGTTTCCTTAAAAACGATTTGGGTTTAGGCAATCGAATCTTAGAAAAAGCGTTCGGTGAAACCACGCCAATCTGTGCCGCGGAAGAAAACCAGCAGAATGGTTGTAACCGTCGAGTCGTTCTCACTTTGGAGTAGCCGATGGGCTTTCTGGCGGTTATCTGCATTTTGATCATGATGTGCGGAGCTTTGAGCGGCATTTAGCCTTTTACCGCTTAAAGTGATTAAAAATCCCCTTGTTTTAATCAGATAAGGGGATTTCTTTTTGTTCCCCCCAACGCCATGACACAAGGGTTTTTGAGAGTTGCTCATGGTGTCCTAACTGGTACGCCAAGTCGTTTGGGTATTTGTGTCTTGAGGAAGGTTGTTATGCGAGTTTATTGCTGACAGAACAAGCCTAGCTTAGCCGTTTGGGTAATTTGATATTCGCCTTTCAGGTTACGGTAAACAATCGTATTCCATTGGCTGCCATTCTCTAGCTGAAATTCTATAGCGTAGTTAACACCACTGACCACTTGAGTATGAACCGATGTGATTCCTTTTAGTGGCGAGTTTGTGTTCATTTGCTCTAACACTGTGTCTACGGCTTGCATAACTTGATGATCGACTTCTGCATCGTGCCACCCTCCTGGCATGCTCGCTTGGGAGTCGCAGATAGCTTTACCAACACGGTTATTTGAAGGTTGTCCTTGAGGTTCTTGCTGACATCCTGCCAGTAAAATTAGCGTTGCCGCTGCAACTGCTAGTTTTGCTTTCATGGGGATACCTTGTAGTGAATTGAAAGAGAAGTATAGCCAAGTCTATCGACTGTCTATGTACGGAGAGTGTCAGAAAAGTTTGAAATTTAAGAAAAATGGAACAGCCTCTCAAATAAACATTGCTAGACTAACTAAGGTAGCGGCTCAATAGGTATGACTCAGCAATGCTTAAAAGTTATGGCTTGTGGTTCATTATCATTCTTTGCTCCCTTTTCTACTGGGGGGTAAAAGCGCAGACCCATTTGTGGTGGGCCGAAAACATATCGGCTTATCCCGCACTGTTTATTTTGCCTCTCGCGGTTGTCGCATTCATCAGTTTGGGGATACGCGCGTGGACACCAATGTTAGCTTCCATTGGGCTCATTGTTTATTTCACGGCCATTGGCGTCCCGAAAGGGATGGTTTCGAAAGGGGAGTGCCGAAATAGCGTCCGTCTATTTCAGTACAATATGCTGTTCTCTAATCAACATGTCGACCAATTGATCGATTACCTATCAAAGGTGCAACCTGATCTCATTTTGCTACAAGAAGTGACGGCTCCACACTTAGAGCGGCTAAAAGTGTTGGATGACGTTTACCGCTATCGTTTTGGTGGCCAGCCAAAAGTGGGCCTACCGTCGCATCAGCTAATTTTTTCTCGGCAACCTTTATATGGGATGGATGTTTTTTATATCGAAGGCTATCAAAATTTCATCCGAGGCATTTGGCAAGTTGATGAGCAACACCCTGTGTTCCTGCTTATCGCTCATCCGCCTTCTCCTCGCAACAAAGAGATGTGGTTGAGACGCAACGCACTTATTCAGGCATTAGAACACCAAGCGACACAAAGTCCGACGAAGGATATTTTAATCATGGGCGACATGAATCTTTCTGCAAGCAGTGAGCGCTTTGACACGCTTTTTTCTGGAATGCAAACTGCCCCTATTGCAAGTTGGCCAAACTTACCGACATGGACACTGCCGTCATGGCTGCAAATTTCCATCGATCACTTATGGCTCAACAGTGATTTTGCTATCTGTAAAAGGGAGTCTATCGATGAAGTGATCGGTTCGGATCATCGAGCTATCATGACTTATCTAAACATTCAATGAGAGTGCAAAACGGCAGAGTGTTGAAAAATCCCCCATACTGCGCGCGAACCGTACTGAGGCGATGGCAAACTAACCATTTGATTCAAAAAGTTTGTTTTTGTTATTGACCCAAATAAAAAATCCGTTAAAGTACGCCTCGTTCTCACGGCGAAGGTCGTTAGAGCAGGTGGTGTTACCATCGCAGTATGCGTTGCCCTGGTGGTGAAATTGGTAGACACAAGGGATTTAAAATCCCTCGACTTTCGAGTCGTGCCGGTTCAAGTCCGGCCCGGGGCACCATCCTAACTCAAACCAGCAATGGTTATCTAAAAGGCGCGTTGGCAGAGTGGCTATGCAGCGGATTGCAAATCCGTGGACCTCGGTTCGACTCCGGGACGCGCCTCCATTCTCTTTCCTTGTTCTCGTTCCGTTCATTCGCGACCTTATTCAATAATTCCTTGTAATCATTGATTTAATCTGTGTTTTTTCTTCTCTCTCTTTCATTTTGTTTCAGCGACAAACGCGATGTGATCTGCGACGCAATGATTGCGTTATTACTCTAGCTATTTTATAAACTACATGAATCGTTTTTGATTAATGGATAACGTTAACTAGAGGTAACAACATGGAACAGTTGGGCGACATTTTAATTGTTTTGATTATTTTCACCGCCATTTTTGGTAGTGGCATGCTAAAAATCGTTTTAAATCATCGTGAAAAGGTTAAAGCGTTAGAGTTGACGAAAACGGAAGGTGCGTCTGCTGATGTGCAAAGAGAGATGCAGCAGCAGATCGACAAACTCACAAAGCGCGTGATTGTGCTAGAGAAAATCGTCACCGACCAAAAATATCAGTTGGAAAAAGAGATCGCTTCCCTGTAGCAAATGTGGGCATGAAAAATTATCGAGAAGAGACCGTGGGTCTCTTCTTGCTTTTGAGCGTTTGTTTATCGCTCGTCAAAAAAATCTTTATTTCGGATATATTTGCTCATTAGGTGGTAAGTGAATGGTCGGATAAGCCAACTGAGCACAGAGCGCCCCAAGCGTTCATAAGTCGGGGTATTTTCATAGATTCTACCGTTATAGAGCCAGAGCAATTTTCCACTGTGAGAATACAGGAAGGGCAATGGTGGCATAAAGGTAACGATATCGAGGTCGCAGCAAATTCGATAGGTTTTATGTGCCAAAGAATAGTGTTTGGCGAAGCGCCAGTCGCCAATGGCCGGTTGGCCAAATGTGACCACACGTTTAATTGATTTTGGGTATTTTCGCTCAAAATAATCGGCAAAAACACAGCCAATGGCACCACCAGAGGAGTGACCAGTAATCGCGATACGCTTCCCCTCTTTGATGCGTTCAAGCAAAATCTGCTCAAGTTTTTCAAGTACCGTCATTCCTAAGTGATCTTGATTCCTTGATGGTTGGCTTTCTTGAGTTAACAGGTGATAGAACCCAGCATGAATACGATAGGGAAGACCAAGAGACTGGGTGCTTTTTGTCCATAATGCGAAGTTAAGCAGCCAGTCGCTAAGGCTATGTGAGCCTTTAATGACGACCACCACTTCATCTGCATTTTTACTCCACAGCACTCGAATCATGGTTTTGCCAAATTGGTTTTTGATGATGCGTTGTCCATTTGGATCGAAACCATAGCGTGTTTGCTTAAACACCCTCGGATAAGCGAGATTACACAGGACAGCGTAGCGTTCGTATTGATAACGTTTGAGTGGTTTCACGGTGAACATGTGACTGAAGTTCTTGAAGCCATAGTGCAAAGCGAAGATGAAATAAAAATGACAAACGAAAAAACAGGGCGTTTAAGCCCTGTTGTACATCGTTTTTCCGTGCCCTTATTACCAAAGGCCGAGCACTTTCCACCACATACCTCCGACAAAGATGAAAATGGGGATAACGATCAGTGAGAAGACAAAGCCGATCTTCCACCAGTTCTGTAAGCTGTGGAATCCAGCGCCAAACAGAATCGGCGCGGGGCCAGACGAGTAGTGGGTGGTCGACATATACAAGTTACTAAAAATACCCAACACAATCGCAATTAGCCACGATTTGATGACATTATCCTTTACAAGGCAATTGGCCTTCATCCTGAGTTGTACTGTCCTAATTGGCATCGCTGCCTGGTGGAGTTACAGTGCGTATCAATTAGAAAATGTTCTGAACAACCAAATTGCCTTGCGTGCGCAGGTGCAATCACAGCAATTGGCAAAATTGCCCAGTCTCATTGATGCTGTTGAGCGTGAAAATGCACAATGGGTGTCGGAGATCATTTCGGTTGTGCAATTGGTGAGTGACGCTGATTTTATCACTGTCAGCAATGAAGAGGGCATCCGCTTGGCGCATCCGGTGAGTGAGCGTGTCGGTTTACCCGTGGTTGGGGGAGACATTCAAAGGGCACTCAATTTTGGTGAGGCTTATCTCTCGCAAAGCGTTGGTTCTTTAGGCCCTTCGGTACGTTATATTTCACCGATTTTTTCCCCACAAGGGGAAGTGGTTGGCATGGTTAAGGTGGGCTATCTTGTCGAAACGCTCAATCTGTGGAGTCGGGAAAAGCTGTTGCCGCTGCTTTTGTTTGCCCTTTCTGCTCTATCGTTGTTTTTACTGTTGTCGTGGCGATTTTCGTCTTATGTAAAGAAACAAATGCAAGATCTCGAGCCTTGGCAATTAAAGCAAGCGTTGAAGACCCATCAAGGCGTATTGGACGCGACTCATGAAGCGGTTGTTGCCATCAATCAACAGGGAAATATTTATTTAGCGAACGACGCTGCGAGAGCCATTCTTCGTCAAAGCGATCTCGTGGGTAAGGAGACCAAACAGCTGGATGACGCTAGGCATCTGTTTCCTTTGGATGGAGAAGATTACATAAATAAAGTCGCGCAGTTTGGCTTAGATGGGGTGATCATCAATCGCGTCACCATGCGTACATCGAATGGGGAATCGGCTGGCGCGGTATTCACTCTGCGTCAGCGCTCGGAGTTGCAAGCACTTTCGGATCGCATCAGTCAGGTCGACAAGTATCTTGAAAGCATGCGAGTGACACATCACGAGCATCAAAACAAGCTGTCGGTCATTTCTGGCTTGCTACAAATGGGGGCGTTTGATAAGACGCTCTCAGTCTGTTTAGCGCAAGCGGCACAAAATCAAACACGCATAGACTCGCTACAAGGTGTGAAAAGCATGCCTCAGCTAACGGCGTTGCTGTTGGCTAAATTGAGCAAAGCGAGAGAATCGAATCAGTCATTGAATATTTCGTGTTATGGCGATCTCTCCGGATTGACTCAAAGAGTGAGCGAGGAACAAGTGTGCTCACTAGTTGGGAACTTGATCGACAATGGTTTAGAAGCGTGCCAAGGCCAAAACGATGCCACAATGGCGGTGAAATTACATGAAACCGAAGAAGAGTTCATTCTTACTTTTTCTAATAACGGTCCTAGTCTCGATGAGGATCTGGAAAGTTTATGCCGCTGGGGTTACTCGACCAAGAGTGGCACAGGGGAACATGGTATTGGCCTTCACTTAGTGAAATCCATTCTATCCGAGGCGCATGGTCATCTAGAGCTCGACAGCGATGAACAAGAAACACTATTTACCGTTTATCTTCCGAAGGAGTGAGCATGATAAAAGTCGTGATTGTAGAAGATGATGAGAGAATCACCGAGCTGCATCAGTTCTTTATTGCTCAACTGGATGATTTTGAAGTGATAGGAATAGCGGCTAACCTGACTACCGCCGAGCAACTGATCATTGCCGCGAAACCCGATCTGGTGATCATTGATAACTACTTGCCCGATGGGTTGGGTGTGGAGTTAGTTCAACGCTGTTTGGTGTTACAACCAAAACCTGAGTGCATTGTGATCACGGCTGCCAACGACGCTAACACGGTGAATCTCGCTCATCGCTACGGCGCCTTTGATTATCTAGTGAAACCTGTGAACTACACGCGGTTACAAGCCAGCTTGCTTCGCTTGATGAAGATGAAACAGCTGGTGGATAGCCAGCAAATGGTCAAGCAAAGTGAATTGGATGGCATTTTTCACGCCACCGAACTGGTGGTGGATGAGGTCAGTGGCGTGGATGAGTTTACTTTGCAGCAGGTGGTTTCACTCTTTCCCCACGGCCACAGTGAGCACACCGCTGCCAGTGTCGCCGCGTTACTCGGTGTGAGTAAGAGCACGGCAAGGCGATATCTCGACAAGGTGGTTGAAAGGGGAGCGCTTTACGCGTTTTTGGCGCATGGCAAAGTAGGCCGACCAACGCGTTGCTACCGAAATAAGCCGTTCAACGTGTGATGAGTTCTGTGCAATGGAAATCTGTTATCCCGCTCTCCATTTCAATCAACAGAACTGAAGGAAATCAATCGGTTTTGCTACATTAACGTTTTCCCTTGTGGCGCGGTGGTCATCAAGGCAAACGGTTTAGTGGAGAGAGAAATGAGTGTGAGAGAGCGAATGCATCAACAAAAGATTTACTTTTGTGATGATGAGAGTGTGGCGTTGGAGCAGCAAGCTTGCCTAGAAATTCTCTATGATTTTAACCAAACTAGACCCTCAGAAATGGAAAAACGCACGGCGATTTTGCGTGATCTCTTGGCCAATGTAGGTGAAAACTGCTACATCGAACCACCACTAAGAGCCAATTGGGGTAAGCACACACACTTAGGTAATAACGTCTATGCCAATTTCAATTTAACCTTGGTGGACGATACGCACATCTACATTGGCAACTCGGTGATGATTGCACCCAATGTCACCATCGCAACGGCGGGACATCCGATCGATCCTGAACTGCGACGTAAAGTGGCGCAATTCAATATTCCTGTGCACATTAAAGATAACGTTTGGATTGGGGCGAACAGCGTTGTGTTGCCAGGCGTAACGATTGGCGAAAACAGCGTGATTGGTGCCGGCAGTGTGGTGACGAAAGACATCCCAGCGAATGTCGTGGCCGTCGGTAATCCTTGCCGAGTGTTACGGCCGATTGGAGAACATGACAGACGTTACTTCTATCGCGATAAGGTTATTGACGATTTACCGCAAACCTAAAGCCCGTTAGCGAGATGACGCATCCACTCAGTCCACACTTTTATGGATGCGTTTAACCCGCTATCTATTGAGTGGAATGCGTGAGAGCGGTGAAGGGGTACGTAAGACAAAGTGTTGCCAAACATGATCATACAGCGCTTCTTGCCCTGGAAATTCGGCTAACGATTTGGCTTGCTCTAAATCGCACCAACGATATTCGGTGTGCTCATCATTGAGTGTAACGACTTGATTGTCGTCACAATAGACGACAAAAACAGGAATGTTGACGATAGAGTCACTTTTGACTTGATAAAACTGTTCCAAATATTGGCCGTTGTAGAGTGTTTCTACGTTTATTTGGGTCTCTTCGGCAAACTCTCGAACGATGGTTTGCCAACCGGCTTCGCCTTTTTCGATTCCGCCTGCAACATGGCACCAATAGTTTCCTTTGGTGCGCTTCATCATCAGGATTTTATATTGGCCTTCAAAACGGGAAAGTGCCACACCCGATACGGCATGAGATTGAAATGGGATCATATTTATTCCTAGACATTAGCGAGAAGATTGAGCGTATTCTTGTTCAAGAACTTGTTTTTGCGCCTCTTTTATATCTGCCCAGTCAGTACCGGATTCAATCGCCGTGACGCGTTGGCTATATTTGATATAGGCTCGGTGCAATATTGAATCTAAGCGGATCTCCGATTCTTTTTCGAGCGCTACGATCGCATTCAGGTAATCCCAGAGCACATCCGCCAGTTCATCTTCTAAGTAACACGTACGCTCTCGCGGGATCTCATCGAACACTTCGTCGACTTCCTTTTTCAGTTCGTTGAGATAGGTATGTGGCCCCAAATACCAAGAGTTACTTTGATCGTACTTCGCCTTACGTCGGACCACTTCGAGTAATTGTTCGAAATATTTCATCGTTTTAGCTCCTTTCGCGATGGGGAGGGAGTGTAGCCTGCGATGTCGCTGGTTTGTAGCGATCTATGTTGCAATTTGTTGAATCAATTGATGAAAAATGTAGTTGAAGTGGAGTTGGTCTAAGTCAAAGAAGTGAAACGGCGATAGGTCTACACTGCGCAAAATTGACAAGCATACTTCCTATGAGCAAACCATCGATACAAGACGTCATCGCCAGTTTCACTTGCATTGAGCAAGCACTAGACTATTTTGACATCGGCTATGACAGCCGTTTTATTGATGAGTATCGCAGTGAACTGGTTAAACGCTTTAACGGATACTTAATTCTAACTAAACCGGACGATTGGTTCTCGGCAAGAAGAGCACTCAAAAACGCCTATTGCAAAGTACAACGGGGTCGCTTGAACCCACACACACGTCAAGCATGCCGTGGATGTACCTCGTGTCAGCGAAGGTAGAATCACAAGGGCTAAATATCGTTACAAGGAGCAGGAATGGAGACTTGCGGTAAATGCCGACACTTTTGTCGTGCTAAAGAAAACGTCAAAGATTTATGTGGGGCGTGGGAACAACCTACCTTCGCTAAGCGCGAGGCTTGTGGCTTCTTCATGCCTAAAGCGCGCTTCCACACGCAAACTAACGCATTGCCAGACAACAAAAAGGCGTAATTTGTCGCTTTAAACTCAAATGCGACGGCCTCATCTTGTTTAACCAGTTGAATACTCATGAGTGAATCTGTATATTGCGAATGCGCATGATAACACTTCTCAATTGGTATTAAGTACATGGATAGAGATCCCCATCGCCGAATGATACCCGCTTCCCACCGTGAGTTCGGGGTAGAGGTAGCTGAAACAGCAATCTTTGGCATCTCCTTCGCCGCTTTTGGGCCAGATAATCAATCGTCAAGTCGAAGCAAACAAGCATGGGCCTTTTGCTCTTCTTTCGTGGAGGCAGAGTGAAAAAGTTATTGCTGGCTCTGTTTTTGCTGTCCTTCGCGTCGGTGTTTGTCGGCGTAGGGGATCTTACACCAGCGATGTTGTTGTCTGGGGACACGCAGGCGCTTCATTTGCTCGTGACGAGCCGTTTACCTCGCCTGCTGGCGATACTGCTTTCTGGTGCGGGTTTAAGTATCGCGGGCTTGATTATGCAGCAAATCAGCCAAAACCGATTTGCTGCACCATCGACGTCCGGCACGATTGAATGTGCCATGTTGGGCTACATCGTCAGCTTAGTGTTTTTTGGCAAAGGGGACAGTTGGTTACTGATCTTCAGTTTTGCAATGGGTGGAACATGGTTGTTTGTCACGTTTGTCCAACGAATACAGTTCAAAAATGCCGTGTTTATTCCTCTAATCGGCATCATTTTTGGCAACATCATTGATTCACTGGCAACGTTTATTGCCTATCGGTATGACTTGCTGCAAAACCTCTCTGCTTGGTCTGTCGCCAATTTCGCCAACCTTTTGCAAGGTGATTACGAACTGCTCTACATTGCGCTTCCGGTGGGAATATTCAGCTATCTCTATGCGACAAGAATTTCCGCTGCAGGCTTAGGTAAGGACTTCGCTCTCAACCTTGGTTTGAACTATCAGCAGGTGGTGGTGATTGGTGTTCTGTTGGTCTCGGTACTTTCCGCCAGTGTCGTCATGATCGTCGGGCAATTGCCTTTCTTGGGGCTGATTGTGCCAAATCTGGTGAGCTATTTTTATGGCGATAATTTACGCCGCAATATCCCTCTGACTGCCCTATATGGCGGCTTGCTGGTGCTTGGTTGTGACTTGCTTGGCCGCTTGATTATTTTCCCTTATGAAGTGCCCATTTCCATGGTGATTGCCATTTTGGGTGGCGCTGTGTTTATCTATCTGATCTTGAGAGGGAAGCAAGGTGTCTGATCGTAGCAAAATGTGGCTTCTGCTGGCGATAAGCCTAGTGATGGTGACTCTGTTTTTGGGCAAAGGACTCACACTGGACAATTATCAATACTTTCTCTCTCGCCGTATCCCCAAAGTGCTGGCGATGGTGTTAGCAGGTGTTGCGATTTCTCAAGCATCGCTTCTGTTTCAGACCGTGACGCACAATCGCATACTGACACCGGGAATCTTGGGATTTGATTCTCTCTATTTATTGGTGCAAGTCATCATTGTGGTGGTCTTCGGCGGTTTGAGCCAGTATGTGCTTAACGCCTACTTGAATTTTGGGCTCTCCGTCGTGGCCATGGTTTTGTTCTCTATGGCGTTATTCGGTTTTTATTTCCGAGGAAAAGAGAAAAATCTGATTACTTTATTATTGGTGGGCTTAGTTGTCGGCCAACTCTTCTCTAACGTTGCCTCCTTCTTTGTTTTGATCATGGATCCTAATGATTACGCGACGGTTCAAGCCAGTATGTTTGCGAGCTTCAACAATATTGATACCCAACTGGTTTACTTTACGGCACCAATTTTGTTGATTGCATCGCTGCTTATGTATCACATGCATGCTGTCATGGATGTGTGTTGGTTAGATAAAGATAACGCCACCAGTTTGGGGGTGAATGTTCGTCAAGTAACCAAGCAGGTGCTGATGTTAAGTGCCGTTTTAATTGCCGTAGCCACTGCGCTAATCGGGCCAATCTTGTTCTTTGGTCTACTCGTGACCAACTTGGCCAGGGAGATGTTTCACACTTATCGTCATGCCCAGCTATTGCCCGGCTGCGCCATTTTGGGCGTCACACTGCTGTTAGCCGGTCAATGGCTGGTGGAAAACGTCTTAACATTTCAAACAACACTCAGCGTAATCATCAACTTTGTGGGTGGCATCTATTTCATGTCGATGTTGCTGCGAAATCGTATTGTGTAGGTAGGCAATGATTGTTCTAGATAAACTCACTAAACATTTTGGCAAGTTTGCTGTTGTGTCGGCAGCCAGTGGTCAATTTGAAAAAGGAAGTGTCACCTCCATTATTGGGCCGAATGGGGCCGGTAAAAGTACACTGCTGTCGATGGCTTCGCGTTTGCTTGATCGTGATGGCGGGGCGGTGTTGATCGAAGGGAAAGAGATTCAAACGTGGGACAACAAAGTCCTTGCGAAGAAATTGGCTGTTTTACGCCAAGCAAACAGCATTACGATGCGATTTACTGTTCGAGAAATGGTGGCCTTTGGCCGTTTTCCTCATTCTGGCGGTCGATTGACGGCACAAGATCAACAACAGATTGACCGCGCGATTCAGTATCTTGATCTCAGTGATATCCAAGACAAATATCTCGATGAACTCAGTGGAGGGCAGCGGCAGCTCGCTTTTATTGCCATGGTGATAGCCCAAGATACCGATTATGTTTTCCTTGATGAACCACTGAACAATCTGGATATCCGCCATTCAAAGCAGATCATGCAGACGATTTGTCGATTGGCCAAAGAGATGAACAAGGCCGTGGTGGTGGTGATCCACGACATTAACTTTGCGGCGTGTTATTCCGACCAAATTATTGCTTTGAAAAAAGGTCAAATTGTCGCCAGTGGTAGTGTTGAAGAGGTGATTGAAGAAGCGGTGCTTGAGCAGATCTACGAAACCCCGTTTAGTGTCATTGAACGCGACGGTAAACGTATGTGTACCTATTTCTAAACTCGTGAGTAAGTCGCCTCCGAGATGAGGAGGCGATGGCAAAAGCCTTGCTATTTAGTGAGCTCTTCGATTATCGGGCAATGACTATCTGAGTTACCAGGGCAGGAGGAAACCCAACTTTCCAACTGTTTTTTTATCTCGTGCAAATGCGCCAACTTCTGTTCAATTTCAGCCAGTTTTTCTTTGGTCTTCTCTTTGACTTCGCTGCTTTTACGGTTAGGGTTTTGTGCTAGCTGAACAAATTCTTTACACTCTTGGAGAGAAAACCCTGCATTTTTAGCGCGTGATACCAGATTGAGTTCAACAATGTGCTTTTGCCCATATTCGCGATAGCCGGCGTCACTGCGTAGCGGCGGTGAAATAATGCCTTTTTCTTCGTACATGCGAATGGATTTGCTTGATAATCCGGTTAATTTTGCAATAGCACCTATGTTCATCGTGTTGTCTCATTTCGCGGTTTTAGTTGATTGTACTCCTCGTGACGGGTTTGGCAATGGTATGTGGCGCAACGCCAAAATGGCGTTTGAAGGCCTTGGTAACCTAGGTAAGTTTTTTTAAAATGAATCCGACCAACGAAAAAAGCCCCTTAGGGGCTTTTTAAGCAATTTAGCACTCTATAAAATTACGCTTTTTCAGGCGTTAGAGTTTTTTTTTCCTGCTGCATTTTGGCTAGGAAGTAGACGTTGACACACGCAATAAAGCCGTTAGTCACAACCACTGGCCATGCGTCAATCATTAGACCGTATGCAGTGAACAGTGCACAACCGATGAAGTTTAAAACGCGCAGACGAACGATGTCCTTCATCATTAGTGAGATTGCAACCATGATTGAAGCTGCGTAGCCTAGAATTTCAACCATATTCATTTCCATAATTTGACCCTCTTAAATCTTGCCGAATATGTCGGTACCAATTCTTCTCTTCTTGAGATAAGTGAGGAAGCTCCATGCCTCGAATGGTCTAATTTTGTTTTCGTTAAGTGCACTATATCAATGGAAAATCCGTGATGAAAGCCTCAATTCAAGGTTAAGAGAAGGTTAGCGATTACGCAAACGTTTAGAAAGAAAAACATCAATAACGTAATCATTCGTTTGCTCAATAGCATGGGGGTGTTGGTGGGGGAGAAGTTATCTTTTTTGCCTATTGAAACGATAGTTGGACAGAGAATTTACACTGATATAGTATTGCGAATGAGAACTATTATTGATAAGTGTTATTTATGTCTATTTTGATTGCTGTGTTGTTTTCGCTGTTATTGATCGTAAAAATGAAAGTAGAAAAGGCGTATGCTTTATTGCACATCGCATTGCATGCTGTTTTTCTTATTCTAGTCGGGCAAACCTATGCAGTGAGCTATTTGATTATGATGTTTTTTTCTGCCCCGATTCAGATTGCCATGTGTCACCGTCGGGAGTGCAAAGAAAAAGGACATAAGTGGTTTTCTATCTTGCCGGCCTTTGTCGCGATCATAGTGGCTTTTCTTTGAATGCTAAGAGGTTGATTGTCTGGGAGTTTGCGCTTCACGGCTTAATTCATAGTGATTAAGCCGTGAGAAACAGCCGTTTTAGAGAGCATATTGCTTTAGCGAGCCAGTTTGTGGTGCGCGCGAGAAAAATGCCCAGCGGCAAAAGCACCAACAATCGAAAGCTCTCCGGCCAAGCAAAGTGCAGCACAAACTTCAGCCAATGCACGCGCGTTGCCTTGTCCATAAAGGCCTAAAATGTCTAGACAGGCTTTTTGGCTTGGTAGGCCAGTGCCGCCACCAACGGTTCCGACCATCAGGTTTGGCAGTGTCACGCTGGCATATAAGTGCCCATCGGCGGCAAGTTCCATTCGGGTAATGCCAATGGCTGATTCGGCCACGCAAGCGGCATCTTGTCCACAAGCCAAATAGAGTGCCGTTAACGCATTGGCGTAATGGGCATTAACACCAATTCCTCCACTCAATGCCGCACCCGTCGTTGTCATCTGGCCGAATTTGACCATTTTTTCCGGCGTAGTATGCAAATACTTTTCAACCATCTCGCGGGAAAGGGTCACTTCGGCGATCACCTTTTTCCCGCGAACGCTTGTCAGTGTTTTGCTGTTTGCTTTCTTATCTCCTGAGAGATTGCCATCTAGAAAGGCTTCTTTAATGTCGATGGGGCAGGTTTCCAATATCGATTGAAATACGGCGTTGGTGGCGATGGTCACCATATTTTGCCCAGAGGCGTCGCCTGTTTGGTATTCAAACATTAGGTAGACATGATTGCCTTCCATGTTGATATTGATGTCACTGAGCGTACCATGCGAAGTCGTGGATTCGGCGATTTGCTTAAAACGATCGTAGTGGGTGGTCACCCAAGCGACAAACTGACCCGCGGAGACTAAGTTCGTGAATGCAAATACGGGGGTGCGTGTCACGCCTTCATTCACTAGCATGGCCGTTGCTCCGCCGGCTGCGGTAATGAGATGGGCCCCACGTGAATAGGAAGCTACCAAAGCGGCCTCTGTCGTGGCAAGGGGGATCAAATAATCATCGCTGGCAAATAAGCCATTTACGCGCAATGGTCCCGCTAGCCCAACAGGGACCTTCACCGTACCGACAAAGTGCTCAATGTTCTTTTGATAGAGCGTCATGTGTTCAAGAGTATGTTGATCTAATAATTGGTCTTGAGTGGCATGACAGTTCACCACATCCCAACGCTTCTTTAGGGTTTTATCACTAATAAAGGGGCTCTTGGGTAAGGTACGTTTTGGTGGTGCGTAATTGGGGTTGAGTTTTTGCTCTATTTGTTGGGCGCTATCTAGACAGCGAAGTGCGGTATGAATATTTTTATTTTGCGTAGTTTTAACGGGCATAAGTCTGTCAGCAAGAAAAAGGAAGCGTCGATTCTACTGAATCAGGGAGAGTAAACAAGGTGGTAAGCGTAACAAATGGTCACACTTGGATATCCAATAGGCTACCAATCACATCGTTGTTTCGTTCAATAACGCTCGCACCAATACGGTTATAACTACTGGCTTGGCTCAGTTTCATCAAAGCTTCGTTGTGATCTGTGGGTGGTGCTTGAGTGGTTTTTTCTTCAGGTTGACGATCAAATTCGACACGATTAAAAGCGAGCTCATTAGAGGTAGGATTTCCGTTTGCTTGGTTCACTTCCAACGCTGCCTCTTCAGCCATCTTACTGGATTGCTGAATGAGTTGATAACCGGATTGAACTCCTGAAATTGGCATGGTTAAAACGCTCGCTAATTAACCTGTCTTAAGCATAGTTGGATTTGACAATGGTGGCAACTATGCTAGCAAAATCGTGTTTAGATAATCTCTTCTTAAACAAATAACTTAGCCAATGCATCACGCTCTTCAAGGCTTAGAATGTCATTGTCCTTCTTTAGCAAGGCAAGTTGAATGTCGCCTTGCAAATGTTGTAACTGAAGAGGAGACAGCCTTTTAAGCTCGTCACGCAATCTTTCGAAATCAGTTTGTTTCATGTTAATCACCGATCTGTATCGTTTTTTTTGCTCATCATTCATTACGGTGTTGTCCATCACAACGAGTGAATAATGAGCAATGTACTGGATGAACGCTGTTTTATTGTCCGGAAAATGTCAGGGCACGGTAAAACTGGACGGTATAGAATGGGCGTGGTTGAAAGGTGATAAACGGCGCTAATAGGCCGTTTATCACCGAAAAATGAAGTGGAATGTTTGGTTACTGCGTGCGTACTGCAAGCTTACTGGCTAATGAGTGTAACTCTGGCATCATTCGATAAATTAAGTGCAGTTGTTGAAGTACCATGCGAGCACTGCCTTCGTCATCTTCACGCCATTCACTCAATCGCTTTTCCAAGTCCGCGGCGTTACTTGTGTCGACATCACAATCATCACAACGATTGTACAACTGAGATTGAAGCGTCTCTAAGTGCTGGTGGATTGTTCGGTGCGCGTCGAGTACCAATTGATGTGTGGATTCGTCATCCAAGCGAGTGCGGTGAGCTCCAAGGGCAGAGATGTAGCTTAGCATGGCATGATTAAGTGTGAGAAAACGGAAGCTCTCATCGACCGCTGTCTGATACTTC
Organism: Vibrio vulnificus NBRC 15645 = ATCC 27562; assembly: GCF_002224265.1. NCBI lineage: Bacteria > Pseudomonadati > Pseudomonadota > Gammaproteobacteria > Vibrionales > Vibrionaceae > Vibrio > Vibrio vulnificus. The sequence continues at coordinate 1,515,167 of NZ_CP012882.1, read as the reverse complement.
CCAGGCTCGATCAGCATGTTACTGATCGCAGACGAAAGATTGGCATCTTGGTTATGCGCATCGCGACGTGCGATACGATAAGCGAGGCTATCTTTTTTACCAATCCGGTACTGACCAATGATTTGCAGTAAGTACTGCTTGTTGGCGTCTATCGCATCAGACATCACTTTGTGTAAGCGACGAGACTGCCAGTCAGGCAGAATCAAAACCACAGCAGCAACGGCAAGTGCACAACCGATGAGCGTATCGGCCAACCGAGGCAATACGACCGCATAACCTTCGCCCAACTGGTTGAAGCAAAAGAGCACGAGTAGGGTGATGAAACCAGTCGCAAATCCGTAGTTATTAATCCTAAAGGCAAAAAAGAGCACGCCAGAGAGGACGATAAACACCAATTGGCTTTCTTGCGATGGGAAAAACGTGAGTAGGGGAACACCGATAAGTAAGCCAGCAAAAGTGCCTGCAATACGTGCAACCAGCTTTTGTTTTGTTGCGCTGTAGTTTGGTTGGCAAACAAACAAAGTGGTTAATAGGATCCAATAGCCTCTTTCAATCTCGAATCCATAGATCACGCCATAACCGGCAGTCAATGCTATCGCCATACGAATGGCGTGACGAAACAGCATCGAGTCTTTGTTGAAGTTGGCCCGAATGCGCTGAAACATGGCTTTAAGAGTATGCGGATTCGTATCGTCCAGCAAATTTTCTTCCAATTTTTCCGCATCAGGATTACTGATGTTATTAAACTGCTTTTCAACGGTAGCGAGGTTATTGAACAAGTAGTTAAGTTGGCCGAGAAGATGAGACCATTTTGGATTTTTTTGCTCTTGGAGGTAGCTCAATGCGTTTTGTAGCTCTGCCAAAGCCAGAATGGAGTGAGACGCGTGGTTATACTCGTTGCCTAAGCGCAACGATTCGGCAATTTCTCGACAGGCGGTCGCTTGCGCCTCAAGCAAATACTTAAAGCGGAACAAAATATCTGACCGCTCGAACTGCACAGCAAGATCTTGATAGCGGTAATGGCTCGAGCTGACTCGCTCGTGAATATCCTGCGCAATAAAGTAAATATTAAGGAAGCGGTCACTTGGCCCATCAATATGACCTCGTTTCGAGCGGCTCAGCAACGTCTGTTTACAGTTATTGAGTGCATTAACCGTCCGGGCATTGAGGCTTGCGGCGTTAATGCGCATCGGTTGAGGTGTCATGTTGGTTACGGGATGGAAGAGTTGCGCCTTTGCATCAAGATAATTGGCCAACTGGTGAAAAACGTTGGCTAGGCTTTGCTGGACTGGCTGCATGGGCCAGAGGATTTGCCAAACCATCGACATAAAGTAGTACCATGCGGCGCCTGAGAGTAGCAATAATGGCTGAAACCAAATATTGACACTCTGGTGTGCTCCGAGCATGGCATAGATTGCGATAAGCAAAGAGCCAAAGGCGATGCTGGCGTATTTAGGGCCAACTGCGCCCAACATAATAAAGCCAAAGGTAGAAACAAAGAGCCCAATAGCAAAGAGCCATGGTGTATTAAAGAGAAGCTCAATCGAAAAAGCCGCGATAGCAAAACAGATAAACGTGAGCAACACGGCTTTTATTCTGCCGCTAAAACTGTCATCACTTTCCGCCAAAGCGGCGGCAATAACACCGAGGATTAAAGGCGTGATCAAGGTATTTTGTTCGTAGTACCAAGCTGGTACGACAACACCGAGCAAAGTGATGAGGATCAATACACTATAGCTAATGGTTTTATTGGCCCAAAAGTGACGGAGTTTGAAACGTAAGTTCACGGTTTTCCTGTGTAAATAAGCATGAACGAGTTATTCGGCAGTGTAGCAGAAACCAACATTAACAATATGACTTGAACACATAAAAAGTTTTGCCTGCTTAGTATTTCTCCACTCGCTGCTGCTTGATAGGGATTAATGGCTACATTTTCCAGTTACAAAATGGTATAACCCTGAAACCCTTGATTTCAGAAGCAAGAGAAATGAATCCATGCTGCTAACGGCCAATAAAACCGCCCAGTTTTTTATCCAAAAAGAGTATCACCATGTCGAATTGCAAGGTCAGTCTCTCCTCTTGGTATCGGTCGGAAGCGAGGAGCACATTCCATTTACGGTTTGGAATGGTGAGATTCACGTAAAACGAGGCTTGTTTTGGGGGGCGTTGCAGTTTTTTGCGCATCCGGTCGAAGGTAAGCAGCAGAGCTGGCTGGTACAAGGTCTTCCATGGCCAGAGTGCAAACAATTTGCTCGGAATGCGGTGGAGCAATATCAACAGTGGCACGATCAGCAATGTCGCCAATTGAGTCAGTATTTGCCGATTTGGGAAGACGGGTTACACCGTTTAATCTATTTACCGGCTTATTTACCGCATTCAACCGTAGACACTTGGGTTCGCGATGTTCATGGTCAATTAAAAGAGATGAACATGACGCTTGATGAAGCGAAACAGCGACTGCCAGAACGGGTGGCTGCGATGGAAAGCTGGCTACTTGATGGAGAGCAAGCGATTCAACTGCGCAATTTGTCTTGGCTTGAACAGGAAAGGCAAAATTGGGAAGTGTTGTTCAATCAAATCGAATCTTCGCCGCTCAATGTTTCTCAGCAACATGCGGTGTTGCTGAATGATGATCACAATCTCGTCTTGGCTGGGGCAGGTTCAGGGAAAACCAGCGTGTTGACCGCCCGGGTGGCGTATTTATTACAAAGCCATCAAGCGACAGATGAACAAATGCTGTTGTTGGCGTTTGGTCGTGATGCTGCTCAGGAGCTGAAACAGCGCTTGGTGGATAAAATAGGACTTGCCGCGCAAAACACCAGTGTGTCTACTTTCCATCAGTTAGGCTTGTCGATCATTCATCAAGTGGAAAGTAAGCCTGTTGAGATTTCTCCCATCGCTTTGGATGACAAATTGCGTCAAGCATGGTGTGTGGATTGGCTGAAAAAGCATTGGATGACCCCAACTAACTTCAAGCGTTGGCAAAAACATTTAACCAAATGGCCGATTGCCTACCTCACAGGGGACGATGAGTTGGGCAGCCAATCAGAAAACCCCAAGTTGATTGCTTGGCTGGACAGGCAGCTGACTCAATTTGCGTCACTAGGTTTTAGTAAGAAAGAGATCCAAGAGCGTTTGGTCGAATTACCAGACTACACGCGTTTGAACAGCGAACTGTCACTGTGTTGGCCATGCTTCAGCGCATGGCAAAAAATGCTGAAAGAGACCGAGCAGATCGATTTTCCAACCATGATCAGTCGTGCAACGAAATACGTCAAAGAAGGGAAGTTTGTCTCTCCTTGGCGTTTCATTATGGTCGACGAATATCAGGACATTTCACCCGATCGGCTTGCCTTGGTTGAAGCGCTATGCGAGACAACCCATCAGCAGCCAGGCGCCTCTCTGTTTGCCGTCGGTGATGACTGGCAGGCGATTTATCAGTTTGCTGGGGCGGATGTTGATTTAACCACGGGTTTCCAACAGCGCTTTGAGCACTCAACGGTGCATCACCTTGATACCACTTATCGTTTTAATAATATGATTGGAGAGGTGGCGAATCGATTTATTCAGGCGAATCCACGACAACTGGTGAAAACGCTGCAGAGTCACAAACAGCAGAAACAAAAAGCAGTACACACAGCGCCAAGTAACTCGGTAGAAAAGATCCTCGATCAGTTGGATAGAAAGTCGGACAAGCAGAAATCAGTGCTGCTACTTGGTCGCAATCACTATCACAAGCCGGACCTTTATGATGATTGGGTCAAACGCTTCAAAAACCTGTCGCTCAACTTCATGACTTGCCACGCCAGTAAGGGCAAAGAAGCGGATTACGTGATTATTCTTTGCGTTGATGAAGGGCAGTTCCCTGCCAAGAAAAAACAGCTGCATGTTGATGGCGCACTAACTCAATCTTCAGACACCTTTGCGTATGCCGATGAGAGACGCTTGTTTTATGTGGCGTTAACTCGCGCCAAAGAGAAGGTTTGGATCACACACAGTGGTGCAGGTTCCGGATTTGTTCAGGAGCTGTTGGAAAACGACTACCCAGTGGTGAAACACAACAGCTAGATAAGTCTGGTCGCGAAGGTAAACTCAGCGCGAAAGAACAAATAAAAATGCCAGCAACTGAGTTGCTGGCATTTTTATTGTCATCCCAAAACCACCGATTTTAGCGGTGGTGATTGTTGAGGCACTCAGAAAGAAGAATTAGGTGCGGCCTGCCAAATAGGCTTGGTAATCAGGTATTTCGACGTTAACTTCTTCATTCAACAATGGCGATTCAAAAAGGAATTTTGCCGTTGCACGGTTGGTTGCCACTGGAATATTCCATACACTGGCGATGCGCAGCAGCGCTTTTACATCCGGATCATGTGGTACCGCATTCAGTGGATCCCAGAAGAAAATCAGCATATCGATCTTGCCTTCTGAGATTAAAGCGCCAAGCTGTTGGTCACCGCCCATTGGGCCGCTGATCATACTTTTAATCGCAAGCCCGGTTTCGCGACTAAGCATGTGGCCAGTTGTCCCTGTGGCATACAAGAAGTGGCTCTGCAATTTTTCTTTGTTCTCTTTTACCCAGCGTAGCAGCTCAGGCTTATAGTTATCGTGTGCAACCAATGCAATGTGTTTATGCGCTGGCATCGTGCGAGTTGTTTTTTGCATCAAATGTTTCCGTTATGGTTACCTGATTCGGTTCGAAAATAATTAAGCATAAATCGTCACTGAGATTCAACTGCTTTGACGTCAAAAATTGGCCTGTATTCGGATGGCGATAAAGAGTCTTCAATAGTTGAGAAGTTCAGCGTGTTTGGTGTTAGAGGCTCAATGGTTGGTGAGCTGTGAATCTGATATGGCTTATGACGTAAATAGTTGACCGCTTGATCCACCGATAAGCGCCCTTGCAGCACCATTTGGTCCGTCGGAGCAAACTCAATTTTATTGCGTAATAGGCCACGATAAATGCCATGGCTGAGGTAAGTTGAAATCAAACCAATCTGGCCTGTTTTATTGGCGCTACGTAGTTCGCTGATCGCTGCTTCCATTGCCACCGCACTGCCAACGAGATAATCAACATCGGGTGTGTCGATCGCTTGCTGTACTAAGTTACGTTGTAACTCTTTGTCGTTATCCGCCCAGAAACTCTCCATGATATGGATATCACTGCCCTTAATGGCATCTCTAAAGCCTTTATCGACGGGCTTGGTCCCACCACTGCTTTTGGGGCCTAACAATAACACGACATTTTTGGTTCCTGAGCCAGCAGGATGTTTCTGTGCCAAGTATTGACCCGCTTGATGACCCATCCAATACCAATCCACGCCGACGGTGCCTTTCAGATTCTTACTTTGCGTTTCATCGAGCTCCAATTGGTTTACAGTTGCGAAAACGGGAATACTGCCTGTCCACTGTTGCAAGTTTTCGTTAAACGCCATGGGGTCGACGGTACCAAGCAAGATAGCATCCGCCCCCCATTTGCTGCATAGCATCAGTTGTTGCTGCTGTTTGGCAGTGTTTGGGTAGCCTCCCGCTTCTAACACGCGTAGATTGACCTTTTGCTTCTCCGCTTCAGACACCATGCCATAATTGACAGAAAGCCAGTAAGAGTCTTTTAAATGTGGATAAATCGCACAGAGTTTTTCCGCCGCATAAACAGGGGTAGAAAATAGAATTGGAAGGGAAAGTGGTAAAGTTTTGCGCAAACAGTGCGAAAAAGTGTGCTTAGTCTTTAACATGCAGCAAGGTTCATTGGCATCGTTGGAAGTTACGTAGCAGAATATAGCGTATTCTCCCCGGCGAACCAATGCTGATCTGCTGTTTGCCGTTGTGTAAGGTTAAGAAAAATATGTTATTAGCAACAGCGAGTATCGGCCGGAAGTTGTTACTCTCGTTCATCGCCATGGCAATGTTGGTGATGTTATCAGCGTTAATTGGTGTATCGGGTTTTTCGTTCGTGGCAAAAACAGAGCGCAATGTCGTTGATACGGCTATTCCCGCCATGATTGAAGCAAGACAAGTCTCTGAGCTCAGCTCGCGTATTATTGCATCGGTCCAAACCTTATCAAACGCCAAAAATGAAGTGGAGCGAAAACAGTCAGGGAAAGAACTTTTTTCTCAGTTGGAGTCGCTACTTTCACATATTAAAGCGCTTGGCGGTGGAGAGTCGTTTGATCCGCTACTGTTGGAGCGGCTCGAAACTCATGTGCAAAGTGTGATTGATAACTTGGCCGACTTAGGCGTATCAGTGGAGAAAAAACTGTGGTTAGCAAAAGAGATTGATAGCCGAGTTGAAGAGATGCGTCTGCTCAGCGAAGAGCTTGAACAACTGACGCGCACTCAAGTGCTCAATACCAGCACCATTGCGGTTGCGAATGTGACACATATCTATGACTTATTGGAGTCAAACAAAATTCCTCAAGCTTACCAAGCGCTTGATGCCTTGGTGGAGGTTGACCTTGATCTTTCCGAACGATTGCATGAGCTGCATCTGCTCGCATTCAAAATGCTCAACCAGATCGAAGAAGCACGTACACTTTCCAATATTGATCGCATTCATGATGTGCGTAATGAGTTTGATGCCAACCTCAAAATCATGGTTCGCCGAGTTCAAGCGGTGGAAGATCCTACTCGCTCTGCGCAAATGTCCAACTTACTTACTGAGTTGGGCAAGCGCCAAGTCGTGTTTAACATCCTTGGGCAACAATACCAAAATAACCTAGAATCCCAGAAGCTTATGCAGCAAAACCTCGCGCTTTTTTCTGAGCTCAACGGTACCGTCAATAAGCTTGTGGACGACTCAAATCAGACCACGACAAAAGCCGTGTCGGAGCTAACACGCACACTGAACTTAGCGCAGCTCATTCTAACGGTGATTTCACTCGCTGGCCTCATCGTCGCCATCGTGATTGTTTGGCGAGTGGTTTATGTTTCTGTGGTGACGCGTTTAACGGAATATTCGGCGGCGTTGTTGCAAGTAGCCCAAGGCAATCTCGATATTGAGCTTCAAGTTCGGGGCAATGACGAGCTGGCGCATATGGGGCAGGCGATCATCACGGCAAGGAACACGGCTCAAGCACTGAAAATCGTTGCTGAAGGGGAAGCCAAAGCGAAAAAAGAGCTTCAAGAGCACAAAGAACACTTAGAAGAGCTTGTAACTGAGCGCACGCGTCAGTTACAACTGACCAATGAGAAACTCAATCACGAAGTGCTCAATCACGCCAAAGCGCGTTCATTAGCAGAACAAGCAAACCGAGCGAAATCGGCATTTTTGGCCACGATGAGCCATGAAATTCGCACGCCAATGAACGGCGTACTGGGTACCGCTCGCTTATTGATGGACTCCGGTCTGAATCCGTTGCAAAAGCGTTATGCCGATATCATCAATCGCAGTGGTAAAAATCTCCTGGCCATTTTGAACGATGTTTTAGATTACTCCAAAATTGAAGCTGGGCATCTTGAGATTAGAGAATCCGCCTTCGAGTTGCATCAAATGGTGGAAGACACTTTCCAACTGATGCAAAGCCGAGCCGCCGAGAAATCGCTGACCTTCTCCTATCATATCGAGAGTGATGTTAACCATTATTGGCGTGGCGATGTCACACGCATCAGTCAAGTGCTCAACAATCTTGTTGGTAATGCGATTAAATTTACTCATCAAGGTGCGGTGGATATTTACGTTAGCCTCGATCTTGAGCAGGAGAATGTGGTGCAGTTTGAAGTCACTGACACTGGTATCGGCATTGCTCAACAAGAGCAGGCGACCCTTTTTGATGCCTTTACCCAAGCCAGTGGTGGGCAAAAAGCCGCGGGTGGTACAGGGTTGGGTTTGGCGATCAGTCGCCGCATCATTCAAGCCATGGGTGGGCAGATGGAAATGACGTCGGAAGAGGGAGAAGGCAGTCGTTTTTGGTTCACCGTGCCTTTGACGCCTTGCGATGCCGTTGAGCCCGTTGTTTGTCCGCTCGAAACTGAAAACCGACAAGCGACGATCCTATTGGTTGAAGACAACGCTGTGAACCGTATTGTTGCGGAAGGGTTTCTCAGTAGCTTGGGTCATACCGTGGTAATGGCGGAAGATGGTGCAGAAGCACAAATGTTGTTTGAGCAGCAGTCATTTGATATTGCGTTAGTTGATATCAATCTGCCTGATTGTAATGGAACGGATTTGATCCAACGTTTAAAGCAGCAAGAGCAATCAAGTGAGAGAAAAACACCTATGGTTGCGGTTTCTGCTCACGTATTTAATGAGGAAGTGGAGAGCTATTTAGCCTCAGGATTTGACGGTTTCCTTGCAAAACCACTGGAAAAAGAAGCGCTTTCAGCGCTGATTCAAAAAATGTTAGAAGGAAAAGTACTGGTGTGCGTAGAAAGTCAAGACACGGCAACGAGCGGTGACGTTTGCTCAAGCATTGCTCAATCTCAGAATAGCAATCTGATGGATCCTCAAGTGGTGCTTTCCGATATGGAGGTGCTTGGTGCTGACAAAATGCGACAAATCATCGAACTGTTCAAAAGCAGCAGCGATGAAATTCTTCAAGCCTTAGTGAGCGCTGCCAATGAAGCGAATGAAGCGCAAGTTAAAGGGCTAGCCCACAAACTTAAGGGCAGTGCAGGCAGTTTGGGTCTAAATAAGTTAATGACGCTGTGCAAAACAATTGAAACCCACTCTTCACCAATCAGCCTCTATCTCAACGAAAAAGAAGCGTTGGAAGAGTGCGTTGAGCTAAGTTATCACGCACTGAAGAACTTGGTTCAATAGCGTTTTCCAAGCAGCTCCCGGCCAAAAAGAAAGCCTCCGTCAATCAACGGAGGCTTTTTTATGCCCGATATTTACCCAGTTAATTGTCGCTGTCCCAATCAAACTGGGTATCCAGCGCGTTAGGGTCGTCATCAAATGGATGCTCAACACGCCCTCTTAGGCGTTCTAATTTGCTCTCTAGCATGTTCACGGTGTCATAATCACCTTCAGAACAAGCGACGTAAATTTGTTGCTCCAGAGCTTCGATTCTATCTCGGATACTCATGGGAACCTCCTTTACGTTAGGTTGTGCTATCGGTTCTCAAAACGATTATAGTCAAGCAATCCAAATTCGATAGGTTGATCGTTGCGATACCAAGTATGAACTTTGTCGCTAAACGACCAGAAATTGGTTGAGCTACGACGAATCGCAAATTTATCCAATAACTTAACGTAGTCTTGCTCAGATTTCATTGCAGTAATGATTTGGACGAACTCAGCCACTTGGTTTTCGTTTAACAAGAAGAATGCCGCAGGGTAGCTCCCGACAACGCCACGCACTATGGTGAGACTGTCGTTCGCTGGGTCACGATTTTTCTCTTCATTAAACAAACTTGAGATGTTCAAATGTGCATTGTTATGAAGCAGTGTATAAAGCTGCTCTTTCCCAGTATCTGCTTTGACCATCAACATGGTAATTTGCGGGATAGGCAACAGTTTTTCACCTTTTACCAAATTCAATGACTTCAGCAATGCTTCGTTTTTCACGCTCATGCCAGTATCGACAATCTCATAGCGTGCATTCAGGATTGGGCTCACTTGACGGCGTAATATGTCAAACAGCTCGGACTTAGGATCATCGGTTTTATATACAACGCTAGTTGGTTGGCTAAAGGGCGCCACATTGCGCTGCAAGAAATCGCTCAGTTGGCGGTTTTGCTGTTGATACCAGCTGGATTGCTCTTGATGGCGCATATCTGCGGGCAACAAGGCGATGAAATTACTTTCACCTTCTAAACGAAGAAAATCCATAAACATGCGAGTGATTAATTGATGACCAAAGTTGCCATACACATCAAAACCCGCCACTAACAAGTAGTGGATGCGTTCTAGCAAAGCGTAGTCGAGAACCCAGGCCGTTTTGGGCTTCTCACCCACCAATCCCTGTACCACAGAGGCACTATCAAAGTGACGGAACACCGTTAATGCGGCATTGGGGTTAGTGCCATTACCATCCCATATGATGTCGGTGTTGAGATGCGTACCATTTTTAAACCAATGGTTAATAAACTCCGATTTTGCTTCTAAATAGCGAGCTTGTTGTGTCGAATATTTGACCCAATTGGTGACTGGTAGGGTATTACTTTCAAGTTCGCCCGGTAGTTTTAGATTATCGGCTTGTGAGCGATAAAACTCGTTAACCTCCGGAATATCCGCTTTGTCAGGATCGAGGAAGAAAACCCAGAAACGATCGTTAATCACATTCAGCGCCAATTGCCCGCGACACACTGGCCCCTTTATGTAAGCCATAATGGTGTTTTGTGCGTTATCTAGCATGAACTTAAAGCGTGCTTTCACTGGGAGGTCAATAAAAGCACTCATTGGGTTGGCCGCAATCTCAGGATCGTAACTTGGCAACTGCTCGACGACGTAATCTGCGTCAATAAACCACGCTTTCCAATCCTTCATTCGCTGGCTATTCAGAGCGAAAGGCATGTGTGTCTTATCGACAATCGTGCCTTGCTCGGGAATGATTCGGTAGTAAACACGTTCTACACCCGGATCATCATAGGGGCGACGAGTGACAATGCGCTGTATGGGTTCGCCTGGTGGGGTGGACGAACGAACCATAGTAAAGAAGCGAGGTTCCCCCTCTAACTCAGAGAAATAGAGGTGCGATAAAAAAAGATGCTCGTAGATATAACGTGCGGCAAGCTGGTTTTTACGCGAACTCTTATTGAACATTTGCTCGTATCGCGTGATCTCCGCCGCCTGATCACGTGTGAGCGGAATGTGATCGTTCATGATCGCGCCATTTTCCAGCCAAGCCATGAGCGTTTGGTGTTCTTTGGCCGAAAGGTTGGGCATACCAAAGGGCATTCCCCAGCTTGGGTTGGTCCGCTCGTACTGATCAAATTCTTCAATCGTCGGACAGGTCTGTTCGCGATCAATCGAAAAATCAAATCCTTCAAGCTGGTCCTGTTGAGGAAGGGGATGACGCTCCTTTTGTTGCAGCAATCGCGCAATCAAGCCAGCATCAATGTTGGCAACACCAGTTTGGGCACGCTCATTGAGCACAGGATGAAAGCCTGCATCACGCCACTCTTGCGTGGTTTGCGCATCTTCAAACAAGCGAGTAGGTGCCGTGGCTGTAAGACGAGTCCCTTGATAAACGAGCGTCTTGCTTGCGCCGCGGTCAATACCTTCTACGGAAGAGAGCTTGAGTTGACATGGCGCGTCGTAGCAAGCGTGACAAACCACACATCGGTTTTCGATGATGGGTTTGACATCGTGCATAAAAAACGCACTTTGAGCCGATTGAATGTGCTCGGTCCGGTCACGGACTTCGGCCTCGCCAAACAGTTGGTCATAGTTGAGCCCAGTATAGGTGGCACAACCTGCAAAAAGTGTGACTACTGCTAGTATTAGAAATGTTCTAAATTTCATTTGGTTAATCGTCTAAATAAGCCATAGCGTTTATTATACTCAAATAACGGAGAGATGCTTGGCTGAGCGAAAATGAATATCCACAACCTGCTTGAAGCTGCAGCGGTGTTGGCTACGTTCGTTCACTGGTACGCCTCGGCCCAATCACATAGTTCATCTATCTTCATGGGGATTCACTCACTTGCCGCCTACCTGCAACTCCAAGCAATTTGGGTATAGATTCGCCGCGCGACAAGTTGAAGATATCGACGTTATTTGGGTAGAAGGTACAGAAGAATAGCGGTTTCAATAATAAAACACCATGCAAAACCAAGATTGTGATTGCCCTCTAGTTGAGCATGGCTTAAGGCTGAGATGGTGGATAGGTTTTTTTGATTAGCTCACGCTTTCAACTTGTTGAGCTATCTCACTAGGCGTTTTGTGTTAAATGTTCTATAGAGAGATATTGGTGTGGTTTCAATTGAAAACACAGTTTTTGCTAATAATGCTGACTTTTTGAACAGCAAACGATGCTCGGTTATTCAATAGTTTTCGTAATGTAACTGGTTGTTTCTTGATGCCATTACTGTCAGCAGGAGTAAAATTGAGCGATAAAATTATGTAATTAGCTCAAAAGTGTGATTTGGTTTAGACTTTGAAAACAATATTCTCAACAGGATTGATATACAATGATTTTTCAGGAGATCGTTTCTAATAATTAGCAGAGCTCTTGAGCTTCTTCTCAAGTACGGATTTGTCGCGGTACTAGAAGGAAGGTTTGTTTAGATTAACGAGATGCTTATCTCGTTTTGCACGTACAGAATGTAACGTTATTTGAGCAGGGAACTATGAACATACGTCCAATCCCAGCGCTTTTGCTTGCGCTAAGTTTTCCATGGGCATCTTCTGTGTTGGCAGAAGAGGTGAATCAGGCCGATCCAGTTGCCGCCGTTGATGAAAAAATCGATGCAAAACAACAAGAGATCAAAGCAGTAGAAGAGCAATACAGCGAAGAAAGCAGTCAACTGAAAGGATTGAAAGGCGACAACGCTCGTTTGCAGCGAGAAGCTGAAGAGCTGGAAGCGAAACGTAACCGAGCGAAATCTGCTCTTGATAAGCAGTATGCTCGTTTACTGGAAGATCCAGATACTGACCTTGTTTCTTTTCAGAAAAAATACCAAGAGTCTTGGGAAGCGCTGAAACAGAATCAAAACGAAAAGCTCAAGAGTGATCAAAGTATCGTAGAAAGCGAATCTCGTTTATCTCAGCTAAAACAGAAGCTGGCACGCTTAAACAGTGAATACACGAACTTACAAGAGTCTCACGTTGAAGCGCGTGTAAAACGTTTGGAAGCAGAACTTCGCGAAAGCGCGGTACTAGAAACACGTTACACGACGACTTGTTCATCAACGATGACGATTGGAGAGTGTATTAGCCAAGGCAAATACCTCACCAAGCAAAAAGCCGTAAACACTTTTAAAGATAAACTTTTGTCAGGCTTGACGGAATCGGTGTTGGCGAAGCAAAACTTGCAAGGTGTTCAGTTAAACATCCACGTTCAAGAGAGTCAAACGATTGAAAGTGGCTTCTCAGGCAATGGTGCGTATAGCACGAGTATTCAAGCTCAGCTTCAAGCGAAACCAGAAGCAACGGCAGCATGTAAACTACTTTCTGTATCAAGCCGCTACTGTTTATCAGCAAGCAGTAACTCATCAAAGCAAGAGAAAAAAGATTGGGTCACAGTAACGGTAAGATCGGATCAGTACAATGATGCGGTGACGATCAACGGTGTTAGCTACGGAAGTACGCCAGTCGAATTGCTCTTGCCTAAAGGCAAGCATCGTTTTACGGTGTCGAAACCGGGCTATGAAACGTATAATCGTGAGATTTATGTCGGTTCGACCGATACCGTTTGGGTCAAGTTGGTTGAAGATAAGCAGGGGTAACCCTGCTTTCGCATTTTTATTTAAACGCCATTTTTCGATAATTTGGCATGTTCCCTAAGTTTTAATGAAGTATTTATCATGCGTTTAGTTTTTTCTGCACTTACACTTGCCATGCTGCCTGTTGTTGCTGGAATTCCTGCGATGGCGGAAGAAGCAAGCCCTGTGGTGGTTGTTGATGACGCTTTGTTCACCCAAAACACGTTGCTTAGCGATACGGAAAAGAAGAAATCGGCTAAACAGAATCAGTTGAATAACCAAGCAGAGCAGCTTGAGCGATTGAAACAACAAGAGGCTGAACTTGTTGCGCGACTCGATAAGGCGAAGCAACAGCTTGAGAAAGATTATCAACGTTTAAGTGATACGCCTGATTTTGATTTGATGCCCGCTCAGAGTGCCTATCAGTCCGCTTGGTCTAAGGTCAAGCAGAATCAAAGCGAGCAGCTCGAAGCGCGTCAAACGCATGAAACACTCGCAAGCGAATTGGCCGCGATTAACGCAGAAGAAACGGTGATTCGTGGCAAAATTGCACAGCTTCAAGAAGAACGTCAACGTGCTCGTATTGCGACCATACGCAGTGAAATCAGCCAGAAAGGGGATCTCACCGTATCGTTCACCAATACTTGTCGTAGCGATATGACACTTGAACAATGTGCGAAACAAACAACAACTTTAGCGCTGCAAAAAGCGGTTCGTCAGTATCAAAACGAACTGATCGATGGAACAACCGAAGCCAAATTGGCCAAGCAGAATCAATCGCAAGCGGCTCTTAATATCCATGTATTGAAGCACCAGTCGTCGAAAGCTGAATTTTCTGGTGAGAATCAATACACGCAAATTCTCAAGGTTTCTTTAAACACGCGACCGGCTGAAAATGCGCCGTGTAAGCTGCTGAACATTGATTCAAAATACTGTTTTTCTCCAAGTCAGGTCGTTGACGGTGAAAAAGTGACCGAAACCGCTTGGCATACGCTGACCATTCGTTCCAATCAATATGGTGATACCGTTTTGATTGATGGCGTGAAGTACGGCTCCACACCCGTTGAGATTATGCTGCCGATGGGCAATCACCAGATCAGCATTGAGAAAGAAGGCTACAGTACCTTCCGTACCGATCTGATGGTTAGCCAAGACCAAGCACTGAGAGCAAACCTAGTAGCAAAACGCAATGTCGCCAAGACGGGTGAGACGTTTGCGGATAACTTGGGTTCATTACCAGCACCGGAAATGGCGGTCGTGACAGAAGGCACTTATATGGTCGGTGAGCGTGCGGGTAAGCAAGTTCGCTTGAATCGTGGATTTTCGATAAGTACCACGCCGATTACGGTTGCACAGTTCCGTGCTTTTGTTGACCAAAGTAACTATCAGACAGATGCTGAACTACACAAAATCTGTACTCGTATCGAACAAGCGGCGATCACTCCTATAGCCAACAAATACTGGCGTGATCCGGGTTTCAGTCAGCAAGAAAACTCTCCGGTTGTCTGTGTCAGTCAAAATGACGCAAACGCCTACGTTAACTGGCTGTCCGACAAAACAGGCTACCACTACCGATTGCCTACCGAAGACGAGTGGGAGATCGCAGCGAGAGCAGGCTCGGAAGCGGAGTATTGGTGGGGCGAGAAGTTTGGTTCGGGCCAAGCTAATACAGGATGGGGCGGAACTCCTTGGTCAAATAACAGCACTTCTCCAGTGAAATCATTTAGTGCCAATGGCTTTGGCCTCTATGATGTGGTTGGTAACGTCTGGGAGTGGACCGCAGACAGCAAAGGCTTATTAAAAGGCGGTGCTTGGAGCTTCTCTCCTGAAAAAGCAAAAGCGGAATCTCAGTTATTTATTTCTCC